>VYCX01000464.1 GCA_009843725.1 Boseongicola sp. SB0675_bin_26 | reverse complement strand
GCCACTGCCAGTTGCCCCGCGTCTGGGGAAGGAGGCGGTAGACGACCTGCCTGTGCGTGTGAATCAGTGCCATGCGGTCGCTCCTGTGTGAGCGTTTGGGGACCGGGCGTTTCCGGCGCCCTCCCACGTATCATGACCGTTCCGGAACGAAACGGCAACATCTTTCTTGCCGATCACAGGATTTTGGCACTTTCGCATATAATTCCCCAATTCTGCTCGGATTCGGTCATTGCCGATGTTCGGGCAGACCGTGGCGTTCCAGACCGTCGCCGGGCTGGCGACGCCGCGAACTTCCATGACCGGATCTCGCAAATGGATTTGGAGAACGCATCGAACAGGTCATTGTGGGGCGGTCGCGGCACAAACGGATCAGGCGGCCTTTTCGCGCGGCTGTTCGGCCAGAAGGGTGTGCAGCGTGGCCGGATCCGTGTTGGCGCGAAGCTTGGCGCAAAGGTCGGCATCGCGCATTGAGCGCGACACCACTGCCAGCGCCTTCAGGTGCTCAACGCCTGCGTCCTCGGGCGCAAGAAGCGCGAAGACGAGATCGACCGGCTGCTTGTCAACCGCCTCGAACTCGAGCGGACGCTCGATCAGAACAAAGAGTCCGCGAACGGTTGTCAGTTCGGCCAGGCGCGCGTGCGGCAGGGCAACCCCCTGCCCAACCCCGGTCGGACCCAAGGCCTCCCGTTCCTGAAGCGCTGACGCCACGTCAGCCGGATTGAGTCCATAGGCGATGGATGCAAGATCCCCGACTTCGTGAAACAGCCGCTTCTTGCTGCTCAGCGAGGCAATGTGCCTGACCGCTTCCGGCCGGAGAATCTTCGCTATGTTCATCCCAAGGCGGTCCTCTTGACAGCGGTTGGCCGCGCCGCCCTAGTTCGGGTCGATCCAGCCAATGTTTCCGTCATCCCGGCGATACACGACATTGACCCCAGTTTCCTGCCGTTCGTTCCGAAAGACCAGCACCGGGGCGCCAGCGAGCTCCATCTGCATCACCGCCTCTCCGACGGATAGCGACGGAATCTTCGTTTCCATCTCTGCGATGATGATCGGTTGAAGCGTGTCAGGTTCCGGTTCGTCGTGTCCGTCGGACGACGCGAGGATATAGGCCGAAGCGTCTTGAAGTTCAACAGGCCGTTCGCGGCGATGATCCTTCAGCCGCCGCTTGTATCGCCGGAGCTGCTTTTCGGCCTTGTCGCAGCTGTGTTCGAAAGCGGCGTATATCTCGTGGTCGTGGCCTCGGGCCTGAACGGTGAGTCCGGTCGAAAGATGGATCACGATCTCACAGACGAATTCGTGGCCGCTCTTCGAGAACACGACGTTCGCATCGGTCGGTCGCCCCGCATACTTGCCCACGACTTCGTCGAGGGATGTCTTGACATGCGTTTGAAGCGCTTCGCCAACGTCGATCTTCTTGCCGGTGACCTGATACTGCATGGACCTCTCCCGAAATGGTGCGGACTGCCTCCTGTCAGGTGGCTGGAGCCCTGGACAACGAACTACATATGAAGCGACCCGACGGCATTGAAGGCGCGGAGCGCTTGCGTGCACAGGGATTCCCGACGGACTGCACGCGCCGCCGGTTCCAGAAGGCGTGGAAGGCGTTGCAGCTGTCAGCCTCACTTCCCGTCATGCCATCCGAAACTCCTGGCCCAGGAAGATGCGCCGGACCTTTTCGTCGACGATGACTTCGTCCGCGCTTCCACTCATCAGCACCGTGCCATCGTGGAGGATGTAGGCCCGGTCGACGATCTGAAGCGTTTCGCGCACGTTGTGGTCGGTGATCAGAACGCCGATTCCCCTGTCCTTGAGTTCGATCACAAGCTCGCGAATGTCGCCGACCGCGATCGGGTCGATGCCTGGAAAGGGCTCGTCCAGCAACAGGTATTTCGGATCCGCCGCAAGGCTGCGCGCGATCTCGCAGCGTCTGCGTTCCCCTCCCGACAAGGCGACTGACGGCGTGCGGCGCAAGTGAGCGATCGAGAATTCGTCCAGGAGCTCCTCGAGTCTTTCGCGCCGCTTGGACCTGTCCTTTTCGACGATCTCGAGAATCGCAAGGATGTTGTCCTCGACATTGAGGCCCTGGAAGATCGATCGCTCTTGCGGAAGGTAGCCGATGCCAAGCTTCGCGCGACGGTACATTGGGTAGTTGGTGACGTCACGTCCGTCGACCCGCACCTGTCCGCCATCCGGCATGACCAGGCCGGCAATCGTGTAGAAGCACGTGGTCTTGCCGGATCCGTTGGGCCCGAGAAGCGCCACGACCTCGCCACGTTTCAGGTCGAGGTTGACGTCCCGAATGATCGGCCGCCTTCGGAAGGACTTGCGCAGGTTCCGGACATGGAGCCCGTGTTCGGTTTCCGAGGCGACCGTGAGAACCGTCATTGGCTTCTGCCTTGCGGGCTGAAAATGGTGCGGACGTTGCCCTCCATCCGGCCCGATCCGGCTTCGAGGTTGATTGTCAGCCGGTCCCCGGAAATCGAGTTGGGTCCCTGCGTCAGAAGGACATCCCCGCTGAACTGCAATTCGGCGCCCTCAACGGAATATGCGGCTTCCCTGGCCTCGACCGCTTCGTCGCTCGTGACGAACGTCACGCCTCCAGAGGCAAGCAGCCGCGCAATGCCGCTCGCCTCGCCGCCGTCGTCGCTGTACTCGACCAGCACTTGGCCCGCCGAAAGCCGGAGGGTGTCCTGCACGACCAGGACATTGCCATCGAAGGTGGCGGATCCGCTTTCCTGATCCAGGAACAGCGCGTCAGCCGTGATCTCGACGGGCTGAGTCCTGTCGAACCCGGCGGAACCAAGCTTGATGCCTGCAATCTGCGATGAGGCGGCATGTGCCAAAATGGTCAGCACGGAGATAAGCGCAATGCGTAGAGTCACGGATGGCCGTCCTTGGAATCAGGGATGATATACCATCCTAACCCCGTCTTGGAAAACAAGTTGATGCCCGTCGGCGGATTCGAGCCGGACAAGCGTCATGGACCCGGCGGAGATTTCTCCAGCGGGTCCCGTGGCCAGGATCCTGCCTTCGGATGCGGCGCTGGCGTCGCGCAGTGACGTCACCAGCCGGTCAGTGGTGACGACATATCCGTTGGTGCTCTCAAGCCGCACGCCCCCGTCCAGCGTGACTTCCTGCGTGTTGGAGTCGACGGTGCCGGACGGACTCACGATGTCGATGCGGCTGCCGTCCGGCATGTTCAGCACCGCGGTCAGCGTCTCTCCCAAGAGCACGGTCTGGGACGGGTCCGTCCGAATCCTGTGTGCGGCAAGCGAAATGGCCACCCCGTCGGACGTCACGCCTCCCAGCGATGCGTTGGAGATGCCCTGCTCTTCGAGGATTCGCGCAACGTCCACTTCTGCATACGGAATGGCGGCGTCGGGATCGAGGGATTCGGCCACGAAGAAGAGCGTCGACAGTATCGCCAGCGCCGCAAGCGGCAAGGCGAGCTTCAGCCGGAACACCAGGCGCGAATATCTGTCCGTAGCAGCCATGTCCGACATATAGGACATTTCGGCTAGTGGGCGAAGATGTCGACGTCGGGCCAGCCGGCAATGTCGAGGCGGGCGCGGGTCGGCAGGAAGTCAAATGCCGCCTGCGCCAGGTCCGCGCGGCCTTCCCGCCCGAGACGTTGGTCCAGCTCTTCCTTCAGGCGATGCAGGTAGATCACGTCAGAGGCCGCGTACTCGAGCTGCGCCTTCGTCAGCGTGCCGGCACCCCAGTCGCTCATCTGCTCGAGCTTCGAGATGTCGACGCCCAGAAGCTCGCTGACAAGGTGTTTCAAGCCGTGCCGCACCGTGTAGGTGCGGACGAGCTTGGAGGCGATCTTGGTGCAGTAGACCGGTGCCGCAAGCGTGCCGAAGCGGTGGAGGAGCGCCGCGATGTCGAAGCGCCCGAAATGGAAGATCTTGAGCACGCCCGGGTCCGCAAGCAGGCGCTCCAGGTTCGGGGCCGAATCCTGCCCCATGTCGATCTGGACGAGATGCGTGTCCCCATCGCCGGAAGACATCTGGACGAGACAGAGCCGGTCGCGGTGCGGGTTCAGGCCCATGGTCTCGCAATCGATGGCCACTGACTGGCCGAGGTCAAGACCGTCCGGCAGGTCGTTCCGGTAGAGATGATTGGCCACGGGCACCTCCAGTTGCGGGCTTGTGCCTTGATGCACCTGAAGCGGCCATGCTTCAACCCGGCGCATTCATTGGGCCGTGTCCACAAGGTATCTTTGTGACAGCGGCAGGCTTGCCGCTCCGAGAGTCCTGGCATCCGCCCCGACCGTGCCGGACATGACGGTTGGATGCGGCAGTCCGGAAAGGTCCATGCGGTCCAGTTCGGCCTGAACGCCGGCAACCAGACCTTCCCGGACCCGTTCTGGCAGCCAGCCGTCGATCAGCGCGTGCTCGAAATCCATGACGGAGACGGACGCGACTATGGCATGCGCGATTGCAGGCGCGGCAGTTCCTGTCCAGGCATCGATCAGCTCCGGCGGCACGCGCCAGTCCGTCGCGCTCGTCCAAAGCGCGTCTGCCGCGCCTCCGGCATCGACCACCAACCGTTCCAGGCCGGCAAGGGAGGCGACGTCAATGAGCTGGCGCGTTCCTCCGTTCGGGTCCGGAACCGGCATTGGGCCGAGGGCGCCCGCGTTGCCTGTCGACCCGGTGAACAGCCGGCCGTTCAGGACGACCCCGCCGCCGATGAAGTAGCCCATGTAGAAATAGAGGAAATCGGGCGGCGTATCCTGGGCTCCGAAGACCAGCTCTGCGCCGCAGGCACAGGTGGCGTCGTTCTGCAGGAAGACCGGAAAGTCGAACAGTGCCGCGACTTCGGCGCGCAGGTCGAAGTCGCGCCACGCCTCCATGTCTTGGGCTGACGTGCCAAGAATCGCGCCCCACTCCCATATGAAGAACGGCATCGCGATGCCGAGACCGGAAATGCGCGTCCTTTGTCCGGCATCAAGCTGGCCGGAGAGTCGCTCGGCGGCCTCCTTGACGAATCGAAGCGTGCCGTCCGGAGCGGGAAAGCGGTAGGTGAGGTGCTCGCGCGAAAGGATGTGGCCGAGAAAGTCGACGAGCACGAGGTCGATGCTGCGCCGCCCGACCTTCAGGCCGAAGAAGAGCGCTCCGTCCGGGTTCAGTGCCATCGGCACCGAAGGCTGGCCCACCTTTCCGCGCACAGGCTGCTCGCGGAGCAGCAGCCCCTCGTCTTCGAGTTCGCGTGTGATCACGGACACGGTCTGGGCGGACAAGCCGGTCACGCGCGCGATCTCCGCTCTCGCAAGCGGGCCGCGCCGGCGCAGGAGCGAGAGGACCAGCCTTTCGTTCCTGTCCCGCATGTCGCTCTGGTTCGTTCCGAGAAGACCGGAAGCATCCGAACCCGCAGCGGACTTGTCTGTGATCGCGTGTTCCAAGCCGTACCTCCGGGTCTCAGGTTGAGCGAGTGGTGGGGGCGAGTCAAATTGAAAAATAAATCATAGTGATTTATTTATTGACAGCGCGTTCGAATCATGAGACGCATTTCGGCGTGCCGCGTTTTCGCGCGGCCTTGATCACTCGTCCAAGGGAGGAACAGATCTTGAAACTCACACATCTCATCGGTGCATCGGCGATAGCCGTGACGGCCATGGCGGGCAGCGGCATGGCAAGCACGACCGTCTGCCTGATCACCAAGACAGACACCAACCCCTTCTTCGTGAAGATGAAGGAAGGCGCGACAGCGAAGGCGGAAGAACTGGGCATGACCCTGAAGGCCTTTGCCGGGAAAGTCGACGGCGACAACGAAACCCAGGTCCAGGCCATCGAGACCTGCATCGCCGACGGCGCAAAGGGCATTCTCCTGACCGCATCCGACACGGCGTCGATCGTGCCCGCCGTCAAGCAGGCGCGCGACGCCGGCCTTCTGGTGATCGCTCTCGACACGCCGCTTGATCCGATCGACGCGGCTGACGCCACCTTCGCCACCGACAACTTCCTGGCCGGCGAGCTCATCGGCAAGTGGGCGGCCGCCACGCTCGGAGCCGATGCCGCCAATGCCAGGATCGCGATGCTGGACATTGCCATCAGCCAGCCGACGGTCGGCGTGCTGCGTGACCAGGGTTTCCTGCAGGGCTTCGGCATTGACCTTGGCGACCCGAACAAGTGGGGCGACGAGACGGACCCGCGCATCGTCGGCAACGATGTCACGGCAGGCAACGAGGAAGGCGGCCGCCGGGCGATGGAAAACCTCCTGGCGAAGGACTCGAGCATAAATGTCGTCTACACGATCAACGAGCCGGCGGCGGCCGGCGCATACGAGGCCCTGAAGGCCATCGGTCGCGAGAACGATGTCCTCATCGTCTCGGTGGATGGCGGCTGCCCAGGCGTCCAGAACGTCAAGGACGGCGTGATCGGCGCCACGTCGCAGCAGTATCCGTTGCTGATGGCGTCGCTTGGCGTCGAGGCCGTCAAGACGTGGGCCGACAGCGGCGAGAA
>VYCX01000210.1 GCA_009843725.1 Boseongicola sp. SB0675_bin_26 | reverse complement strand
GGTCCGTGCGGGCCAGAACAAGGCCGACATCAGCCACCGGCGCATTGTGTATCCATATCTTGCTGCCGTTCAGGATCCACGCTTCGCCGTCGCGCACCGCTTCCGTGCGGATTGCCGCAACGTCGGTCCCTGCCTCCACCTCCGTTATGCAATAGGCAACCCAGGTCCTTGCCGCCATCACGTCGCTGAGCAGGCGCCCGCGCTGGCCCGCGGTGCCGTGTTGCACAAGAAGAGTCGTGATCAGCTCGATCAACCCGCACTGGTCTGCGACCGAGGCACATCCTCGTGAGAGCTCTTCCATCACCAGCGCGTAGGCCAGCGTGTCCAGTCCAGGGCCGCCCATCTCTTCCGGAACGCAGATTCCGAAAAGGCCGAGCTGACCCATCTCCGCGTAGAGTTCGCTCGGAAAACGCTCTTCCGCGTCAAGCTCCTGCGCGATGGGGCGAATCGCGCTTTCGGCAAAGGCACGCGCCGCGTCACGAACCTGCACATTCGTGTCGGAAAGCTGCATCGAGAATCCTGTTAGTAACTGTATGGTTACTTTAGCCGTGTCCGGCAGTTGCAGTCAAGACCATGTCCTCACGCTGCAGCTCCTCGATTTGGGCATTCGTCCGACCACCAATGCCTCGCAAGCCTTCACGACAGCGGAGCCATCAGGCCCATGGCCCAGTGACCCGCCCGTGACTTCCAATCCGCGTGTGCAGGCGGCCATGCGCAGAGCGCCGGACGCCGGACACGGCGTGCACGTCCGGAAAGGCTCGCGTTCGACAGTTGACTCATCGGTCACGTGTTCTGTTGCTCTCCTGTGTGCCACCCGTTGAGGGGCGAACCTGGCCAAGTTCAGCTCACCGGGGCCAGATTTCAACTGGGTCGCCACAGCCGCCGCTTGCTTTTCCGGCGCAGTTCCGTAGCCTATATTCGGGGTCACGAAGTCTCCCTGAAGTCCCCGCAGTTCAGGGCGGGGAGGATGTTAGCGATCAATGACAGCCGGCGGTGATGCGATGACCGGAAGTTCACACCAGGCAATGCGGGATGCGTATCATGAAGCGTACCGTCGTTACGGGACCAAGTGTCTCTGGAACATGAGTCCGGTTGACAATCCCAACACCGAAAATCTTCGAATTGTTGCCCGCCGCCTCAAGCTGCACGGCTGGAAGGAGGAATACGCTTTCGCTCGCAAGCTCGAGGGGATCTGCAATGCCATTGACGGATCTGCAGAAGCGCATCCTTAGGGCTGTCGCCGCCAACAGGGATCCGGAGAACTACGTTGCGGGCGGAGCCGTTCTCAACGTGGACACAGACCGCTTTTCCGATGACATCGACCTTTTTTCTGACAGGAAGGCGGACTTGGACCGCGTAGCGGATTGGGACGAAAAGTCACTGCAGAAGGCAGGCCTTTCAGTCATATGGCACAGACGGAACGATGCGTTCCGTCGTGCCTTGGTCGGCACAGACCGGGACAAGACTCGCGTAGATTGGAGTTTCGACAGTGACTACAGGTTCTTCCCGACGGAGAAGGATGACATCTTCGGATACCGACTCCATCCGGTTGACCTGGCGACCAACAAGATCATCGCCGCCATTGACAGAAGCGAAACGCGAGACATCCTTGACCTGAAGACGATTTCCGAGAGCATCCTTCCTCTTGGCCCCGTCGCATGGGCCGCGGCGGAGAAGAGTCCAGGTCGCAGCCCGGACATGATCATTCAGGAGCTGCGCAGGAAAGCGGCTCTTCGCCAGGAGCAGATCGACGAGGAAAACCTCGTTCGGAAGGTTGATGCCGGTGATCTCAACAATTGGCTTCGCGAGACCTGCGACCGTGCACAGAAGTGGATCGGCTCCGTTCCGCCGCAGTTCGATTTTGGACTGTTTGTAGGTCCCCGGGGAACTCCCTGCGCCCCGGACTTCGGGAGTGTCGACCCGGAAAACTACAGAGTTCATTCCGGAGCCAGGGCTGGCGCGTGGCCAACTTCTCCGGAAATTTCCAGCGAGATGATAGACGCATCGGTCGCGAAGGATGATGACGATGGCACCGATCTCGGATTCTGACATCAAGCCTGCCGGGAAGCGGCCCAATCTTGTGCACCGTCCACGCGAGACCCGGAACTCGAACATGGCCGGGACGGCAACGATCAGGCCGGCCCCGCCCTTGTTCACGCCGGTCACAGTGGCGCGAAAGCCTAACACGCGGACGCGAATACGCTCAGCATCGCCGTCCAGGACCATGCGGTCCGCGCCCAAGGGATGCATCTCGATCTCGGAAACGAAGGCGGAAAGATCGGCATATGCGCAATCTGCGGCCGACAGGCCCGTTCGCTGAAGGTCGCCGCGGGATTGAGATGTGTGCAAAGCGCGGCAGGCGGCTCAACCGGCTGCGGCCTATCGGGGTCGCGGGAGCAGATGTGGCACTTTCGCGTGGTGACGGCAGGCATCGTCGAGATGCACATGGATCTTCCCGCTGTCGGAAGAGGCCCATGCGAGATTCCGCGATTTCCGCAAGCTCGGTTCGGCATCGTCTTGCTTGTCTTTGGTCAGAACGGGTTTCATCCTCTCAAGCTCCGGCACCAAGTGCAGGTTGATCCGTTGCCGTCCCGTTGCAGACCTCATGGCAGGCCTGTCCGAGCGGGCGAGGCCGCCAGGTGCCCGCGGACTCCAAGGTCACCGTCCAGTTCACGGGTATGGTGACCGCCTGCAGACCTGCTGCAAATGCAGTTTGGAATTGCCGCTCGATTCATGACAGGTTACGTTCGGAGCCTGTAAGCGAACGATCCAACACCGACAACACGCCAAGGTCAATGCAGGACGGCACGCAACGCACCGATCCAGGTCTTCCCGGCTGGCACCATGTGCCAGAGGTGCCGATAGAGGTGTCGCCGTTCTTCAGCTGGCCGCCGAACCCCGTGCGCATGCTGGGCTGGGTTGCTGCGCGATGGTTCCGGCTTGCCGAGAATTCGATCCTGGCTGTCCTTGCACTGGCCTGCTGGATCTGGCTGCAGCCTTCCCTCGAAGTGACAAAGTCGCTCTCCTGGGACTGGGTGTGCGCCCTCTTGGTACGGAACTTGGCGCTGATGACCATTGTCGCGGGCGGGTTGCACTGGTTCTTCTATCGAGCCAAGTTGCAGGGCGACCGGCTGAAATTCGATCCACGCGACCTGATGGTGAAGGGGCGTCAGTTCACCTTCGGCGGGCAGGTGCGCGACAACATTTTCTGGACGCTGACCAGCGGGGTCGGAATATGGACAGCATACGAAGTGCTGATGTTCTGGGCGATGGGAAACGGATGGATGCCCGTGCTGGCCTGGTCAGACAACCCGATCTGGTTCGTGGCCTTGTTCGTGCTGACACCGGTCTGGATCTCCTTGCATTTCTACTGGATCCACCGGGCGCTGCACTGGGGTCCGCTCTATCGATTGGCTCACGCCCTGCATCATCGGAACGTCAACGTCGGTCCGTGGTCAGGGCTGTCCATGCACCCTGTTGAGCACGTCCTCTTCTTCAGTTCCATCCTGATACACTTGGTTGTGCCGGCAAGTCCGGTGCATATCCTTTTTCACATGCAGCATCAGGCGCTGACCGCCGCGACGTCCCATTCAGGATTCGAGAACCTCTTGGTCGGGGATCGGAGGCAGCTGGCGCTTGGAACGTTCCATCACCAGATGCACCACCGGTATTTCGAAGTGAACTACGGAAACCTTGAAATGCCGTGGGACAAGTGGTTCGGCACCTTCCACGATGGGACGACCAATGCACACGAACGGCTCAAGGACAGGCGGCAGTGCCGGACCTGACGTCATCCTGCAGTGTCTGAGCAATGGTGAAGAAACGGTGCGTCCGATGATTTCCATGCCGCCGGCCCGAGCCACGCCGAAGCGCCCGAAATGCACCGTGCCGCGCTGAACTTCCTGAACCGCAACCGCGCCATTCCTGAACCGAGATGAGAGAACCATGCTCAAAAAACTGCTGATAACCGGTGCCAACGGCAACCTGGGAGCCGTCTGCCGCGACCGGCTGACCCACATCACCGAAACGATGCGCGTCGCTGCCCGCAAGGGGTTGGGTGAGGCACGTGCAAACGAAGAGGTTGTCTACTGCTCGCTCGAAGACAAGGCAGCGGTCGAGGCGATGGTCGAAGGCTGCGATGGCATCGTCCACATGGGTGGCCAGGCCACAGAGGCCCCATGGCCGACCATCCGGGCCGCGAACCTTGACGGCATGTACAATCTCTACGAAGCCGCGCGAAAGTCCTCGGTGACGCCGCGGATCATCTTCGCCTCGTCAAACCACGCAATCGGCTTTCACAAGCAATCGGAACGGCTTGACGCGAACTCGCTCACGCGCCCCGACGGACTCTACGGCGTGTCCAAGGTGTTCGGCGAGGCGCTGGCTTCCATGTATCACGACAAGTTCGGGATCGAGACCGCGGCGGTCCGCATCGGATCCTGCTTTCCCGAGCCCGTCAACCACCGCATGCTGTCGACCTGGATGAGCCACGACGACTTCATCCACCTCATCGAGCGGATTTTCATGGTCCCACGCCTGGGCTGTCCGATCATTTACGGCGCCTCGGCCAATTCCGCGAGCTGGTGGGACAATCGCGAAGCGGCCTACCTGGGCTGGCGGCCCATGGACAACGCCGAGGTGTTCCGCGACAAGCTCGACGCTGAAATGGACCCGCCACCCGCAGACGATGTGAACGCCGTCTTCCAGGGCGGCGCATTCTGCGCGGACGGCATCCACGATGAGGCGGCAGACTGACAAGATCCAGACGCAATTCCGGCGGAGGAAATGAGATCGAACGTGATCGTTCCACGAGACCTGAATTCCATCATCCACTTCGGGCTCGCGTCCTTCCCCGTGAGGCCGTTTGACGCAGAAGACGACTTCACGACTCCCGGCCGTGCCCGTGCGCGTCGGCAATTTCCTTGATCGCATCTTCCACGGGCCGTTCCGGGTCGCAGGATTTCCGGGTCTCAAGGTTCACATGCAGAAGAAACTGCTCGCAGGTCGCTAGCACGCTCCCGTCGAATGCGCGCTGCATTTCGTGGCGAAGCTTGAGCTTCTTGCCCTCGCCGATCAGCATCCGTGTCTCGACCTGAATGGTTTCGCCTGCATGGGTCTCCAAAAGATAGTCTGTCTTGGTCGAAACGGTGAAGAAGCTCCGTCCGGCCGACACGTAGTCCGGGCCCGCCCCTACGTGGGCAAGAACCGCATCGGCGGCATCCGAGAAAACCTGGCCGTAACGGCTTTCGTTCATGTGGCCGTTGTAGTCGGTCCAGTCCGACGGCACCATGCGCCGCACGGTGATCATGGGGATTCGTCCCAAGTCCTCGCCACCGAGATTCGCTTCGTGGTCGGCGATCACGCGACCCGCCGCGCTGCCTTCGCGCTTCAGGGCTCGCAGCACCGCCACCAGATTGCGGTCCCGCAGCGCTTCCAGTTCGCGAATCGAGTGCATTCCGGATTGAACATCGGATTGATCACCTATTTTCTTCACGAGATCCGGCGTCAATTCCGGCACGTCCATGAGCCTGGTCCACGGCCATGCCAGCGCCGGGCCGAACTGCTCAACGAAATGCGCCATGCCGCCCTCGCCGCCGGCAATCCTGTAAGTCTCGAAGAGGCCCATCTGCGCCCACCTGAGACCTAGCCCGAGCCTGATCGCGTCATCGATTTCGCCGGTGGTGGCAATGTCATCCCTTACCAGCCAAAGCGCTTCACGCCAGACCGCTTCAAGAAACCGATCCGCTATATGCGCGTCAATCTCCGCGCGAACGACCAAAGGCCGCATTCCGATTGACGTCAGGATCCGCGATGCAGACGCCTGGATGTCCGCGTCACCGCCGCCAGACACCAGCTCCACTAAGGGAAGCAGGTAGACAGGATTGAACGGGTGGGCGACAAACAATCGGGTTCCAGAGGCAAGTCCCTTCCGCAGATCGGAGGGCTTGAAGCCGGACGTGGACGATCCCAAGGGCACGTCCGGAGCCACTGACTCGACCTCGGCGTAAACCTTGCGCTTCAGCTCCAGCCGTTCAGGCACACTCTCCTGAACATAGTCGACGCCGGCGACGGCCTCGGCGACAGACGTCACAAAGGCGAGTTCTCCTTCTTCCGGCAACGAACGCTCATACAGCATCGGCAGCGACCGCCGGGCATTCCCGATCACTTCGCCAATCCTGCGCTTCGCCTCGGGGTCCGGGTCGAACACCTTGACATTCCAGCCGTTCAGCAGGAATCGCGCGGCCCATCCGCCGCCAATCACGCCGCCGCCGATAACTGCCGCCGTGCCGTTCCTCACGGTTTCACCAGTTCCTTCACGACTTCGATCAGCGCCCGACCCAACTTGTCGTGCGCGGACTCACTCCAGTGAATTCCGTCCAGCGGGTCCACTTCGATCACGGTGCCGGCGTCAAAGAACGCAGCACCCTCTGCCCCCGCGAATCGTGCCATCCGGTCCGGCAGTCCTTCCCCCCTTTCCTCCGC
>VYCX01000233.1 GCA_009843725.1 Boseongicola sp. SB0675_bin_26 | reverse complement strand
GACACGAACGAGAACATGGCTGAGGGGCCGAACCTGTCGATCAGGGATGCCACCAGCCATGGCGAAGCGATGGCGCCCACGGCATAGTAGAAGATGAATGCCGCCGAAATGTCCACTCGTTCGTCCTGGCTGGCGAAGTCATGGGCATGGGCCGTGGCAACGGAATATATGGGAAACGTGATCATGCCGAACAGTCCTGCAGCGGCAAATGCCGAACCTGTGCCGTTCGCGGCAAGCGTGACCATCACGGCGCAGGAGAGTATTGCCAGCACTGAAAGCGCGATCAGCACGATGCGACGGTCGTAACGGTCGGCAGCCCAGCCCACCGGGTACTGGCTCAGCGCCCCGCCGAGAACAAAGGCCGCGAGAAACAGCGCGATTTCGTCGTTCGAGAGCCCGACTTCAACTCCGTAGATCGGTCCGACCATTCGGAATGCCGCGGCCGTCAGGCCGGCTGACACGACGCCCGCAACCGCAAGCGGCGAACGCTCCCATGCCAGCCCGGGCCGGAGACGCCGAGCCTTCGGCACCAAGGGCTGCTCGATGCGGGTCAGAACGAGAGGAACAAGCGCGGCGCAGCAAATGAGCGCGAGGATGTTGTACGAAACGTAACTGGCAGGTTCGAGAACCGAGATCATCAATTGGGCGGCCAGCGACCCGCTGATGTCGACGACACGGTAGACACCTATGGCCCGACCCCTTGTGGCGTTTGTGACTTTCGCCTGAAGCCAACTTTCCACGACTGTGTAGCAGCCCGCGATGCATATTCCCGAAAGGACACGCATGACCATCCAGGCCATCGCGTCGACGATCAGCATGTGACTGAGAATTCCTATGGTGCCTGCGGCGGTAAAGGCCGCGAAGGTCCGTGAGTGACCTACATCGCTCAGGATTCGCGGTGCCCAAATGCAGCCGACGAAGAAGCCCAAAAAATGTGCCGAACCCAGGAGTCCGATCTCGGAACGCGTGAAATCGAGCTGGATTCCCGAGATTGCGTCAAGAGGCGCGAGGCCGCCCGATCCGAGCTGCAGCAACAGGACCGACAGGAGCAGGGCCGCAAATGAAATCAGCATGCGCATTTTCGTCACTCTTCGTGCGCCGTGAAACCCTGCGACCGCTTGAATTCGACATCGGGAGGACGAATTTGGGCGTGAATGGAGACTTTTGCGCCGCCGCATGCCACCTTCATCCAACTGGCTTCCGCCAGAATCGGCGGTCCCGTCCGGCACATTTCGGCTTCTCTGGGGCGCGCCGTCTTGAAATCGCTGAGCTTCGCGGGCGGCGCTGTTCTGAACCCGGGTGCGCTACCGACCGGTCCGCATGCTTCAGGTCAATCGCAGCCGGTGCCGGAGGGACGACGGCAAGGAGGCAAGGCCGATCTCATTGCTTGTTCAGCAATTCGATTCGGTGCCTCGCCAGCGCATCCGGATCCGGTTTGACGCCCAGTCCAGCGCCTTGCGGCAACCGGACCTTGCCGTCCGACACCGGCAGCTTGGGGTCGGTGATGTCGGCATTGGCAAAATAGGTGGACATGTAGAACTCGCAGCCGAGGGTCAGTTCCGGCAGGGCCGCAGCTAGGTGCGCTCCCGCTGCGTGCGCGATGGAGGTTTCGAACATGCAGCCGCAATAGACCCCGATTCCGGCCGCGCGCGCAACGGCAGCCACTTCAAGGCAACGCCGGATCCCGCCGGACTTCATGATCTTGAGCGAAAAGATGTCGGCGATCCTCAAATGCGCGCCTTCCACGGCGTCGACCACGCCGAACACGCTCTCGTCCGCCATGACGGGGACGTCCACGGCTTGAGTGATCGCGGCAAGTGCTGCGCGTTCGTGCCGCTTGACCGGCTGTTCGACAAAATCTGGACGAAAGGCTTCCAGGTCGCGCATGGTGCGGATGGCGTCATGGGCAGCGAGCCCCTGGTTGTAGTCGATTCGAAGGCCGATCTCGTTGCCGTAGAGCGCACGGAGCCTTTCGAGCCGCATCAAGTCGAATCCGTGATCCTTGAACCCGGTCTTCAGCTTGAAGAGGCGGACACCGTCCTCCCAAATTCGCGCAACATCATCGAGATCGGCATCGAAATCGGGATTCGCGACGGAAAAGCTCAACCCGATTTCCGTGCGGGAGACGCCGCCAACCATCTCCGCCATGGAAAGCCCCGCAATCTGGCCGGCAAGGTCGAGCAGGGCGCATTCAAGCGCCGCCTTGGCCTCTGCATGTCCCACGAGGACGGTGTCGGCGACATGCATCAGCCGTTCGACCTGCACCGGATCCGCTCCCACCACATGCGGCCGCAAGTAGGCGTGGAGAGCTGCCGCCGATCCTTCCACCGTCCCGGTAAAGACGGGCCATGGCGAAGCCTCGCCCCAGCCGGTCAGCCCGGTGTCGGTGGAGAGCTCCAGAAGGACTGCATTGATTCCCGAGACATCGCCTGAACCATGGGAGTGTGTTGCCTTGGCGGGCACGCGCACCACATGGACGCGGAACCCTTCAATGCGGTGCTCAGTGTCGGTCATCAGGCAATCCATTCGCTGACAGGTGCGCGGGCGTCCTGAAGCGGCTGGCTGATCACGTCAACCAGCGTGGGTCCCGGGTGATCGACCGCATTGCGCAACGTGGCCTCAAGAGACTCCGGATCATCGGCGCGAAACGCCGTGACACCGAATGCCTCCGCCACCGCGCGGTGGTCCGTGCGATCGAAATCGACAGAGTAGTAGCGTTCGCCGAATGCGGACTTCTGACCGGCCTTGATCCACCCGTATGACGAATTCGAAAACACGATGAAGGTCACGGGCAGCCTCAGGCGCGTGACGGTTTCAAGTTCGCCGCAGGTAAATCCGAAGCTGCCATCGCCCATGAGGCTGACCACCTTTTGTTCGGTTGCCCCGACGGCTGCCCCGACGGCGGCGGAGAGCGCGTAGCCGAGAGCGCCGTGCGCACGGTTGGAGAAGAGCCTGCGGCCGGACACGTTCAGTTCGTAGTAAGCGGAAATGTAAGGGCAGGGCGTGCCGGGGTCGCCAACGACAATGGCGTCGTCATCGAGAATCCGCCGCAGCGTCGCCACCGTCCGCTCCGGCAGGATTGGCGCGTCCAGGCTTTCCGCCAAGGCGTGAAACTTCTTCCACTTCCGGGCCTTTGGATCCGCGACCGCTGCGGCACCGCCGAAACTGTGCGAAACGTCGCGGGCGGTCAGTGCGGCGTTCAACGCGGCGAGGGCGAGGCGCGCGTCCGACACCACCGCCACTTCAGTTTTGTACGAGGCGCCAATCACTTCTGGGTCGCTGTCGATATGGAGAATCCGCGTCCCCTTTGCGGGATGGCGCCATAGTTCGGTTGTCACCGACCCGGCCCTGCATCCTGCGAAGAGCACCAGGTCGGCATGCTCGATCACTTCGCGGGTCTCGGGAACGCCGCCGTTCGAGCCGACGACTCCGATGCAGTTCGGGTGGGTCTCGGGCAATGCGCCCTGACCGCTGATCGTAGTGGCAACCGCAATGTCGAGAGCTTCGATGAGCGCCTTCAACTCGTCCTCGCCACGTGCCAGGACAACGCCGCCTCCGCAGATGATCAGCGGAAAGCGAGCGGACAGCAGCGCGTCAAGGGTTGCATCGATGGCTGCCGGGTCGGGACCGCTGGGAAAGGCCGGAAACGTGGCGTGCGCAGGATCGGACCACATGTCTTCGGGATTGGCCTCGCCGCGCTGAACGTCGATGGGAAAGCCGAGATGTGCGGTGCCGGGACGTCCGGTGGTCATCTTTCGGAAGGCCGAGCGAACGGCGTCGGGGACCTGGTCGGCGTGCTGGATGACTTGGTTGAACTTGGTCAGCGGTCGCATGAGACCTTCCTGGTCGAGCTCGGTCAAGGGATAGTGGCCCTTTGCGCGCGTGCTAACGTCGGAAGTGATGGAAAGGATCGGTATGGAACTCTCGTTGGCTTCCACTAGACCTGGCAGGATGTAGGTCGCGCCGCCGCCCGAAGGACCTTCGCAGATGCCGGGTCGTCCCGTGACCCGCGCATAGCCGTCGGCCATGTAGGCCGCCGAGCGCTCGTCACGGGTCAGAACATGGGAAATTCCGTGGTCAAGGCGGTATAGGGCGTCGTAGAACGGCAGCGTTGTATCCCCGCAGAGCCCGAATATGTGCTGGACGCCATGGGCCTCGAGCATTCGCACCATTGCATCGGCGCCCGTCAGGGCATTCCTCGGTTTGCTCGGCATGCGTTCCTGTTCCTTCGAATCCTGACGCCATCACACGCCGGAACCGAGCGGCACGCAAGATGCCATAGACGGATATCGCCATGCGGCGTTCGCTGTACGATTCGGCGGGAGGCCGGGACTCCTTATCCCGGACAAGTTCATCCTGTGAACCTTGTCGATCCATGGAGACGAGATTTCGGTGGCCGCCGACAGGCGATGACCGGCGCCTTGGCAGCGGTTCAATTCGATCTTCATGGTCTCGACCAGGCCACGAGCGCAGGAATCCGTCTGCGACCGGGCGACCGGGGCCAAGAGTCTTCTCATCACCCGCCTCAATCCGCTCGCAGCAACGTCATTTTCCGGAATGCCGGCCGGCGCGGACGCATCGTCCAATGGTGCAGGCGCGTCGGGTTCCGGAGACCGAAGACCTTGTTCAGGCATGTCTCGCCGCCCGGATGGGGCAATTCCTCGTCATCGGCGGACATGGCTTGCCCAATGTCACGGCGCCACGAGCCTGGCGCAGGGTTCTGCCTCCTGTCGGAACCAACACGGACCCAGGCGCCTTCGGCGCGAGCCTCATAGTGATGTCGGGAATTCATTGTGCCGCTCTGGAGAATCCGGATCTTCTCCTCTTCCAAGTGTCGCCGCGCGTCCTTCTAGCGGTCATTGGCTTCAAGTCCGCATTCACGACACGCCATCAGGGAAATGCATCGGCGCCCTCTTTGGCCCCTGCTTCAATGGCGACGGCAACCGCCGGCCCTCCTGAGGGGTGGTCATATACCCGGCTCGAAATGTCACCAAAGGTAACCACAAGTGGTTCTGGCACCTGCCAAACGATGTTCCGCGCACCCTCTGCACTTTCCCGAGCGTCCTTCATGATGGATCAATCCCTGCCACGTCTCTCGACAGGGCACGCAGCATCCGTGCCGGACTCGCTGACCAGCGGCATCCGGTCTTCCGGAGCCGGAGGCTGCTCCCCCCGGAAACAGGATTCGCTGCGCCGCATCGCCGTCGGTGCCGACGCGCCGTTCAGCAAGGAAGCGCTCCGTTCGAATTGCCACGAGCTTCTCGGCGAGAGCGACGACCACGAACTGGTTGATGCTTGTTCCCTCTTCGCGGCGCACTTCCGCAACTGCGTTCTTGAGAGAGACAGGCAGTCTCAACGGACAGAAGACGGTTTGTTTCATGGCCCAATTCTCTTCAATGCATCTACGAGAGACATCAGTTCCAGCCCGAACTTCTGATTGGCGCTCATTAAGCGCCCCAGATTGAAGGTCACGATCCTTAACATAAGAAATCACTTCCGTGATAGAAATGCAGGCGCTTCTGCTCAGATTTCCCCAATTCCCGAGATAGGCATATGCGTTCAATTGCGCTTTCGTGTGCTCCGGTTGAGCGTGGTGCTTCGCGCTCCGCACCGTCCTTTCGTGATCAAGCGCCATTGGCCCAATTTTCCAGATGCGAAGAGCCGTGTCGCGATTCCTAACGCGGGAACTTTTGGACACTTTGACAGTCCCGTGCATGACCGTTCGGCCGGATGCTTGTCGGGCTCATTGGTGACGCGCGGGTCATGCGGCTGCTGATCAAGTGGGTCGACGCTGGCATCATGAAGGGGGCCGGTTGGTCGAGAGCCGGCAGGAGTGCATGGCAACGCGGGATAGTTTCACCTTGCCAATGGGAACGTGCGCACTAACGTTCTTGGTTGGGAAATCCACTCAATGATCGTTGAATGAAAACACCGACCGCCAAAGTTACCCCCAACACATGGGAGTTCTTGCGCGATCCCATGATTGCCCCCGCCGGGTTCAGGGAATATGACGCGCGGTGGAAGTTCCCGCATGAGATCAACCTTCCCGGAATGGCCGCGCTGGGACTGGGTCTCGGCACCCAGATGCAGCTTCGCGGACACGCGCCGAAAATTGCGGTAGGCAACGATTACCGCGATAGTTCTCTGGCCATCAAGCATGCGCTGATCATCGGGCTGATGCAGGCCGGCATCCGAGTCAAGGATATCGGGACGGCTCTCAGTCCCATGGCCTATTTCGCGCAGTTTCACCTTGATGTGCCGGCAGTGGCGATGGTGACTGCATCACATAATCCCAATGGTTGGACTGGCTTGAAAATGGGTTTTGACCGTCCCTTGACTCATGGACCGGATGAAATGGCCGAACTGAAGAGCATCGTGTTAGACGGTCGAGGTGAGGCGCGATCAGGCGGCACCTTTGAGTCAATTGATGGAGTCAAGGAAGCATATCTCGATGATCTAGTGTCTTGTCACAGTGATTTTGACGGTTTGGGTCGTTGTCATTTCAGTAT
>VYCX01000463.1 GCA_009843725.1 Boseongicola sp. SB0675_bin_26 | reverse complement strand
TAATGATGAAGTGCGGATTTGCGCTGAGCGTGAAAGTGTTCAGCTCGTTCCAGACAGCGTCGACTGCGACATAAGTCGCCTCGCCGGCAAGGAAGTGAAGGATCAGAAGCCCGGTAAGTCCAAGGGCCGCTCCCAGTGCAAGCCCCGAGCCCGCGAGAACCGCCAGACCGCCGACCAGAAGCCCCCAGAAACTAAGCATCGCTTTCCTTCTGCCTGACTAGGGCTGGCCCGTCTTCCGTCCACCGTCACCTGAAGCGCCGCGCACCAGGAACGCCACAACGCTCAATGCCATGGACAAGGGAAGAAGCGCCATCCAAGGATACATCAGAAGACGGCCAACCTCCGTCTTGATATTGCGATCAAACGCAAATTCCAGCCAAGGAAGGCATAGCGCAAGAAACCACAGGCAGAACGCGGCACCGAAGAGTGCCGCCAGAATGCTGACCGACCGCGCAGCTCTGTCCGGCAGCGCGGAGACAAGCACAAGCACGCGAACGTGTTCGACCCGAAGCGTGACCAGTGGAAGAGCGAGGAAGAACGCGGCCGTCATCAGAAGCCCAACAAGCTCTTCCGTAAACCGGAACGGCGCAAACGCGAAGTACCGCATTGTCACGCTTGCGCCGATCAGCACCACAATCGCGCCGCCGGCCAGAGCTGCCATAACAGCCATGACGAAAAAGACCGGCGCCAGCAATTCCTCAATGCGGCCGGCGGCTGCCGAATGCCTGCGTTCGATCCCGCGGCCACTCAAGCTCAGCGCCCAAGAACACCAAGTATTCTCTGGCGGTACGCGGGCGCCTTGCCCCCTGCTTCCTCGGCCATTTCCTGCCAGGTAGCAGAAGCGGCATCAAGGAACGCTGCACGATCTTCATCGGAGAACGGCTCGAGGAACTCGATCCCCTGCCCGGCCAGCTTGGCACGGGCTGCCTGCTCGTTTTCCTCAGCCCCGGAATACTCGTTGGTGCGCTCCCAGACACGGGCGGCCGCCGTGGTGACCGCCTCTCGCTCGGCATCACTGAGACCTTCCCACGCGCCTTTCGATGCACCCAGAACGTAGGGAACACCTGCCACCGGATAGAGGTAGGAGGCGTACTTGGTCACTTCCTGAAGCGAAATCGTGTGCGCGAACAGCGCAGGATAGACGGCGCAGTCGACGACACCGGTCTGCAGCGCCACGTAAAGATCGTTCTGGCCAACGATTTGGGCCGACACGCCAAGCTTGGTAAAGGTTTCGACCTGATCGTTGCTCCAGACGCGGAGTTTCTTCGTCCTGAGGTCTTCGAGCGCGCGGACTGGCTCCTCGCGGCAGAAGATCGAGGCCTTCAGGAGCGGCAGCGCCATGAACCCGGTCGGCACGATGTCCAGCTCGTCCAACACCTCGGCGTAGATCTCCTGGATTTCAGGCAGCGCGGCAATCAGTTCCTCAGGGCTTCCGACCGACCCTTGGATCATCACCGCGTTCAGGGCGGGAACGTCGCGGCCGAGATAGTTCGCCCAGACCAGACCCATTTCGACCGCTCCACGGGGCAGCCAGCGCGCCACGTCGTTGTCCTTGAGGTTCAGCGAACCGCCGTGGAAGACGTCGATCATGAGGCTGCCGCCGGTCAGGTCGGCGACGTCCGCGGCAAATGTTTCGAGTTGCGCCGACTCTCCGCGGCCTTCTGGAAGTCCATTGTTGAATTTCCATTCGGCCGCATCCGCGGCACTGGCGGAAATCCCCAGAAACAACGCGGCGGACAGCGTCCGCCAAAGACTTGCAAGCATCCTTTTTCTCCCTGTTTCGCTCAAATTCAGGCGCACGCCCGGGACTACGGCAATGCGGCCGTGCGTCATCGGGACCGGATCATTGAAATCGATCAAGACCCGAAAATCAATCGGCTTTGGGCCGTCCGCGATCGAACTGTCGAAACCGAAGGTCATCAAGGGCACAACTGAATTGATCATGCGACCGATGCATCGGCTGGGTGTCGACCAGCCCGGTCACAGTTGCGAAGGGCTCGAACCGGATGCCGAACGTCAATCACCGCCCAGATGACGAGATCGCTCCGGGACCCGTGTACTGGATCAAGGCCCCTCGCCATCGAGCGAGGAGTCGCTCGCCACAGGCCATTTTGCTGGGGTTCCGGACCGGAGATCGAGGGGCACTGCAACGCTGGGTGTGATTCACGCCATGCGTGCTCAACACTCGCAACGCTCAAGCGGTCTTCACGGCGCGAGCGGATACGCACAATGCTCGTGCGGAACGACTTGTCATTGCTGCCGGAACGTCCGGCGGAGCAACGTCTTGGCAAAACCGTGGCGCATCCCACCATCGGAAATCCGATCTCCGGGCCAGACCTGCAAGCTTGCGTCAGGCGGCCTTTCCGAAATGCACGTCTCCGTCTCCAGAGGATTGCACGACCGCTTCAAGAGCTTCCACCACAACTCCAACTCCCGCCCCATCATCACGGACACGTTCGGAAAGAGTGCGTCGCCAGCGACGTGCACCCGTTCGCCCTGCGAAGAGTCCGAGCATGTGCCGCGTCACGGCATGGAGCCGACCACCGTCACCGAGGTGACGTTCAATGTAAGGGCACATGGCGCGAACCACCTCTGCAGGCGACGAGAACGGCGGATTCTTTCCGAAGATTTCGCGGTCAGCCATGCCAAGGATGCGCCAGGGCGACTGATAGGCGGCCCGCCCGACCATGATGCCGTCCACGCCCCGACCCAGCAATGCATGCGCCTGATCCAGGGAGGCGATGCCGCCGTTCAAGATGATCCGAAGGTCTGGAAACCGGTCCTTCATGGCGCAGACGAGGTCGTGGTCCAGGGGCGGGACTTCGCGATTCTGCTTCGGGCTGAGCCCCTGAAGCCACGCCTTGCGCGCGTGAATCGCCACAGTCGTCACGCCAGCATCCCTGACGTGCCGCAAAAAATCCGGAAGGACGACGGCAGGATCCTGATCATCGACTCCGATCCGGCACTTGACCGTGACTGGAACCGTGACAGCAGATCGCATGGCTGCCAGGCATTTAGCCACCAGATCAGGGTTCTTCATCAGTACGGCGCCAAACGTTCCCGATTGGACTCTGTCGGAGGGACATCCGACGTTCAGGTTGACCTCGTCAAAACCTTCGGTCGCGGCGATCCGCGCGGCATCGGCCAGTTCGGATGGGTCCGAGCCGCCAAGTTGAAGTGCCAACGGATGCTCGGAGTCGTCGAAGGCGATCAGATGTCTGGCATTGCCACGAACCAATGCGGCGGACGCGACCATTTCGGTATAGAGCCGGACATGGCGCGACATGAGCCGGTGCAGGTACCGGCAATGGCGGTCTGTCCAGTCCATCATCGGCGCAATGGAAAGTCTGGAGTGCTGGTTTGCTTTCATTTTTGTGTATCTTCAAACCGTTGGCGGCGACTACTTCTACGCCGGAACACGCCCCGACATCGCCGAATTTGCTCCTCCACGACATCGCATTGCAGACATAGCGCACACAAGAACTCGCCACAATCATCAAGCCTTCCTCCGGTGCCTGGCTCGATTTCGGATCGAGTGAGCGGGCCGCTGCGCAAGTGAGACGCTCCTCCGCCGCGGCGATGCCCAGCGCCGGGTCCGCAGTGCGGGAAACAGGGCGGACCCGGGACCGCGATTGCAAGCTCACGTTCGAGGCTTCATCATTTGAAGGACCGCCATCGGTGTGCCTGACAGCCACTGGCATGCGCCCTTGCGCCCACGTGCGTGCGCCGGCCCGCTTCGTCGAACGCGCCTGGAGATGCCGTACGGCACCCTCCAGGATTCGCACCTGTCCCGCCAAAGAAGGCAACATGGCTGAATGGGTGGCGTTCATGAAAGCGAGAACCGTCCCATTCACCGCAGGCAAGAGCTCGAAAGTGGACGACATTTGCCGCGGCGGCAAGAACCCGGCCGTCCTTGTCAGGATGCGACGATTCGACGAGGAGAATCAGCGGGCGCCTTGTGAAACCGCTCACAAGACCGGCGCAAGGCACGAAGCGTTCAAACCTGCTGCTTGACGATTGGTGGACGAGGAATGCTCCGTGGTTCATGCTGGGTGCGCAACTGACAGTTTACCGCTCAAGAGAGTCGCCGACGGGAGGCATCGGCATAGAGACCTTTGACTACATCATCGTGGGCTCCGGAACGGCGGGCGCGACGCTTGCAGCGCGACTTTCCGAAGACGAGGCATGCCGCGTCCTAATCATTGAGGCTGGAGGCTCGGACAGGAGGTTCTGGCTTCGCCTCCCTGTCGGCTACTTCCGGTCGATCTATGACGAAAAGGTCTCTCACCTGTTCAGAGCCGCTCCCGACGAGGGAATCGCCGGACGCGAGATGGACATTCCGCGGGGTCGCGTTCTGGGCGGATCAAGTTCAATCAACGGGTTGATCTACATCCGCGGGCAACGGCACGATTTTGACGACTGGGAAGAGCTTGGGGCGACCGGCTGGCGCTACGCCGATGTCATGCCTCTCTTCCGAAGCATCGAGAGTTATGATGGACCGCCCAGCCAGTTTCGCGGAAGCCACGGACCGCTGCACGTGTCGGACCTTCGCAACGACAACGCGATGTGTGACGCGTGGCTGGAGGCTGCACGGCAGTCCGGACTTCCCGACAATCCGGATTTCAACGGAACCGAGAGCCTTGGAGTCGGCGCATATCAGCTGACGCTGAAGGGCCGCTGGCGCGACAGCGCGGCAACGGCGTTTCTTCGCCCCGCATTGACGCGAAAGAACCTGACGCTGAAGACGCATGCCCGCGTTGTCGGTCTTGAATTCGACCGCGAAACCGCGACGGGAGTGCGGTATGTCCAGCAAGGGCACGAGATCAAGTCGCACGCGTCGCGCGAGGTGATCCTGTGCGCAGGGGCCGTTCAGTCACCGCAGATCCTTCAGCTTGCCGGGATTGGTCCTGCAGATCTTCTGGAGAAGCACGACATCCCGGTGAGGGTCGATGCATCCGAGGTCGGCGCCAACCTGCAGGATCACTTGCAGATGCGGACCATCGTCGAACTTTCGGTTCGGACACATTCGCTCAATACGCAGGTCCGCAACCCGATCAAGGTTCTTGGCTTCGGCTTGGACTGGCTGATAAATGCGCGTGGCCCGCTGACCGTCGGCGCGGGCCAGGTCGGCGGGGCCGCATGCACGAAGTTCGCGCATGACGGCCGCCCCGACATGCAACTCTTCGTCATGCCATTGTCGGTGGACAAGCCGGGCCTGCCCTTGCATCGGTTTCCCGGCTTCACGGTGTCTTATTGGCAATGCCATCCCGAAAGCCGGGGACACGTCACGTTGAGGTCAGCGGATCCTCTGGAAGACCCCCGGGTCGAGACGAACTATCTCAGTACCGATCTGGACTGCCAGACCATGGTCGAGGGACTGAAGCTGGTTCGGGGCATCTACAATGCCCCGGCGTTCCGCCCTCACTGGAATCGCGAGGTCATTCCTGGCCCCGAGTTCGAAACCGATGGCCAGATCCTCGAAGCCATTCGTCAACACGGCACCACGGTCTACCACCCCGTCGGCACGTGCCGCATGGGCAATGACGACGCGTCAGTAGTGGGCCCAGACCTGCAAGTGCGGGGCGTGACGGGACTGCGGGTGGTCGACGCTTCGGTAATGCCGAAAATCACTTCGGCCAATACGAATGCTGCGACATTCATGATTGCCGAGAAAGCGGCGGCCATGATCCGTGAGAAGTGACAAGCCGCTCCGTTGCGGTCGTCACGTCTTCGCCGGCATCTGCCTCGGACGGACAGCCCTCCGTCAACCACCAAGGCCGTTCCGGTCATGAAGCGTCCTCGGACGTGCGGAACGCAACGGCACTTGCATGCCTTTCGGGTAGCCTCATTTTCTCTCAGGAGTTTCATGCCCGTCCAGAATGCCAGCCTCGGAACGCTGGTTCAGGCGTCGGAAAGAGCGCATTCCGGTGCGAGTGCACGTGCGGTGACACCTGCTCGCGAGGCCTCCTGGGCAAGTGCCCCCGATGCGCCTTGATTGGCGGTTTTTGTGGTCATCACAAAGCCGGTGCGACAAGGCGCCGCGGCAATCGAATTCGCAAATGAAATCTGGATGATCCGCACATGTTCGGCATTGCGCGGTGCGGGAATGACCACGCGGCCAGTTGAACGTGCCGCTCACTTGGATCGCCATCAACTCGTGGATATCGGCCAGTGGCAGGGCTTCCAGTCTGCCCTTCATGCGCACGACGACGCCTGCATTGTTCGCCAGAATGCTCCTGAGCAAAATGCCAGCATTGCACACTCGGCCTTCGTGTGATTGACATCCACCGCATAGGCATCGCGCCGACGTGGTTGATGGACGCTCACATCCGCCGGAAAGCAACCCGCCAGAGGCCCGAAGAAGGAATCACCGTGTGAAAGAGCGTCCCAATATCCTGTTGATCGAAGCTGACCAGATGGCGGCGTTTCCGCTGGACTTCTGCAATCCCGACGGTCAGGCAAAGACGCCCAGTCTCAGCGCGTTGGCAAGGGACGGTGTCGTCTTCGAGAACGCCTACTGCAAC
>VYCX01000150.1 GCA_009843725.1 Boseongicola sp. SB0675_bin_26 | reverse complement strand
GTCCACTACAACCTGATGGAGCCGGACCTGATCCAGCACGCGCTTTGCCGCGAAGAGGGAACGCTTGGCCAAGGCGGGACATTGCTCGTCAACACAGGCAAGTACACCGGCCGTTCTCCGCAGGACAAGCATATCGTGAGGACGCCGTCGGTTGAGCAGAGCATCTGGTGGGAAAGCACCCGCGCCATGTCGCCGGAAGGCTTTGCGCGTCTGCATGCCGACATGCTGGCACACATGAAGGGTCGCGACTATTTCGTGCAGGACCTGTATGCAGGTGCCGACAACGCACACCGGCTCGATGTCAGAATCGTGACCGAGCTTGCCTGGCACTCCCTCTTCATCCGGCACCTGCTTAGGCGCCCCTACAGGGACGAGCTCGAGAGCTTCTCGCCTGAATTCACGGTCATCAACTGCCCGTCATTCCAGGCCGACCCGAAACGGCACGACTGCCGGACCGAAACGGTCATCGCGATGGATCTCGAGCAGAGGATCGTTCTCATCGGCGGGACCGAATACGCTGGCGAGAACAAGAAGTCCGTGTTTTCGGTTCTCAACTACATCCTGCCTGAAAGGGGCGTGATGCCGATGCACTGTTCGGCAAACCATGCCATGGGCAACCAGATTGATTCGGCGGTGTTCTTCGGGCTTTCGGGCACGGGCAAGACCACTCTGTCGGCCGTTCCTGGCCGCATCCTGATAGGTGACGACGAGCATGGCTGGTCGGATCGGGGCATCTTCAATTTCGAAGGCGGCTGCTACGCCAAGACCATCGACCTCAACCGCGAAGCCGAGCCGGAAATCTACGACACTTGCTTCAAGTTCGGCACCGTCATCGAGAACATGGTCTTCGACCCCGAAACCAAGGATCTCGACTTCGGCGACGACAGCCTGACCGCCAACATGCGCTGCGCCTATCCGATGAGCTACATTTCCAACGCGTCGGAGTCCGCGCTGGGCGGCCATCCGAAGAACGTGATCATGCTGACCTGCGACGCCTTCGGGATCCTTCCGCCGATCGCGCGCCTGACCCCTGCACAGGCAATGTATCACTTCCTGTCGGGCTTCACGTCCAAGGTCGCCGGCACGGAACGCGGGGTCACGGAGCCGGAGCCTACGTTTTCGACGTGCTTTGGGGCTCCGTTCATGCCGAGGCGGCCCGAAACCTACGGGGCATTGCTGCGCGAAAAGATCGCCCGCCACGGCACAACCTGCTGGCTTGTCAACACAGGCTGGACAGGCGGAGCCTTCGGAACCGGCTCGCGCATGCCGATCAAGGCGACCCGGGCGCTCCTTTCGGCCGTGCTCGACGGCTCGCTTGAACATTCGCAATTCCGCAAGGACGTGAACTTCGGCTTCGAGGTGCCCGTCAGCGTGACGGCCAGCGCCGTGCCTGACATCCTGCTGGACCCACGCCGGACCTGGGACGACGGCGCGGCCTACGACGCGCAGGCGAAGAAGCTGATCGAGATGTTTGCAAAGAACTTCGAGCAGTACGAGGCCCATATCGACAGCGCCGTGAAGGCAGTCGCGATCAGCTGACCCCGGAGCGAACTGGCCAAGGCATGCCAAGGCCTTCACTGTTCTGGCGCGAGCGTCCCGCTTGGCAACAACTTTGGCCGGGGCGCCATCAAGACGTGTTCCTGCATCCTTGGCGGTTCCGAGTGATCCCGCGGAGCCATCCTTGCAGAGCAGTCCCCGGCACGGCGACTGCGTAGCATGTCACGGCAGAATGTCTGCAATTCCTCCTGCAAATGATCGGTCCAGGAAGCGCAAGTCGCCTCCATTTGTCAGCTCCCGCTTCATGTCTCAGCCTTGGGGATATGGGGGATGGGAAAGGTCTTCGTGCGGGTCCCCCCGGATCGTGATGCCACCGTCGACCACCAACGTGGAGCCGGTGATGAACCCGGAATCCGCATCGGCGAGAAACGCGGCCACGCGTGCAATTTCATCCGGCCTGCCCCAACGGCCCACGGGCGTTCTTTCGGCAAAGCTGTCCTTGTCCAGAATGCCGGCATCCGCGCGATCCAGAAGCGTCCGGGTCGCGATGTAGCCGGGCAATATCGCGTTGACCGTGATTCCATCGCGCGCGGTCTCCAGCGCCAATGCCTCCGTGATCCCGAGGATTGCCTTTTTCGCTGTCACGTATGCCAGCCTGTAGGGCACGGCGAGCTTGGCATTGCCGGACGAAATGTTGATGATCCGCCCGAACTTCGCCTCGCGCATGGCCGATGTCACCAACCGCGCCCAGTTGACCGCGCCACGCACGTGGATGGCAAGCAAATCATCAAAATGCTCGGGCGGCAGCGCCTCGATCCGCCCGAGCCGCTGCGACATGATCCCGGCATTGTTCACCAGCACGGAGACTGGCCCGAATTCCGAGACAATCCTGTCGTGTGCGGCACGACAGCTTTCGAAGTCAGCGACATCGGCTGTCGCTGCCAAAGTCATGCCGCCCGTTTCTTCGGCAATCGACGCGGCTGCAGCGCAGGCCCTTTCCTCGTCCAGGTCAACAACGGCGGTCCGGTAAGCGTCGGCGGCAAAACGCTTCGCAATGGCGTATCCAATGCCCGCTGCTGCCCCGGTTACAACGACCCCCTTGCCTGAAGAGTTAGACACGCCTTGATCCCAATCCTGCCCCGACGTGATGTCCGAGGGACTCGCTGCAGGTAGCATCGTGACTGACAGCGATGCAAATGCCTAGGCGAACGGGTGCACGACAAATTTGTGCAGGCCTTGCGAGATCAGCCTGCCCTTCGTTCCCAGAAGTCGTCGAACCTGTTTCTGTGAACGGAACACCGCTGCACGATGCAGGCGTTGGCGCCGTCGACGCTCCAGTGCATCCCGCCGCGCTTCAGCCGGCCCGCGATCACGGACTTGCAGGCCCCCTGGATGACCCCGGTTGAGACGCACAGGTTCCGCTCCCGGAACCGTGGATAGTCCATGCGCACCCGGTTCGTCCGGAAACAGGCCATGTTCCCTTCCGCTTTCCGGCAGCGTTCCGCATGTCTTGCGAGCTCCGCGATGACGAGGTCGAGACGCCCTTGGTCCAGCTGGCCGCGCCAAACCTTTCCCCACTGTGCCGCAAGGTCGCTCCCCGGTTCGTAGAGGGCCGTTCGCGTTCGGCTGCGGCCCTGATGACCTGCGCGACCGATCGCGCCGGCGTTGGAAATGCCAAGATCGCCCGTCAGCAGGTTTCCAAGCCGCGAGGCGAATTGCACGAGGAGAGACCGGTCGAACCCCGGTCCTTCCCGCAAGGCTTGAAGTGACTCGGGCGTGACGTTCTGAACGCAATCTACAAGCCCGCAACCCGTCCTGACTTCTCGTGCCGGTTTTGACCGGTGCAGGTTTCAAGGTGTACGTGTTCGACCTGTTGGGATACGGACTGTCCGAGCGTCCCCGGAACCCAGAGGTCGACATGTCGGTGTCCGGTCAGGTCCCGGTACTTGAAGGGTTGATGACGCTTCGGGGATTGAAGGAAGCACATGTCGTGTCTCACGAGATCGGTGGGGACGTCGCACAGCGCTTCTGCGTGTTCTCTCCTTCCCGGGTACGGTCCCTGACGTTGATCGACGTCGTCAGCTTCGACGCCTTGCCGTCGCGCCGTACCCGCGAGCAGATGCAGGAAGGCCTCGAGCTGTTCGTCGGAAAGCCGGATGGCGAGCATCGAGAGCACTTTCGGGAATGGCTTCTCTCGACGGTGAGCAACAAGCGGCATCTGAGCGAATCCGCTCTCGACACCTATTTCGACTTCGTCTCCTGCCCCGTCGGACAAGCCAGTCTCTTTCAGCATCAGGTTGGTCGCTGCGACCACAGGCAGGCGGAAGAGGTCGCGGACCGCCTTTCCGAACTCGGCGAGATGCCGGTTCAGATTGTCCGGAGCGAAGACGATCAGTGGCAGGTCGTTGCGTGGGCACACAAGCCGCACGATGCGATCCCGAACTCCGAACTGCACGTCCTGAACGAGTGCGGTCACTTCGCCATGGAAGACAAGCCGACAGAGGTCGGCCAGCTCCTGGTTTCCTTTCGGGCGACGCATTGCCGCTGACCGGGGCCTGTCCCCGCCGGTGCATCCGTTGGGCATGCGGAATTGACCAACCGTGCCCACAGCCGGAACACGAGACATGCGCCCGAGGCATTCCTGATGCGGTGGCGCTTCTGAGCTCATCCCGTGGCCACCCGAGGTGGCTCCCAAGTCGGTCACGGATGAATTGCATGAAGCAGAGCAACGCACGCCATGCGGAGAGCTTTGTCAAGTGCGACGTTCCCTCGCCGCCCGCGCGGGGCGTGGCCGTGGTTGCGTGCATGGACGCACGCCTCGACACCGACAAGCTGCTCACCGCACGCGAGATCATCGTCGTTCAGGCACCATCGGATACAATGGGAACCAATGTCATGACGCTTCCCCGCATGTGCGGAGACGGCGTCCCGCTGGCTCGGGTCCGACAAGCCGGACCAGGGCCCCGGTCACGGCGGAGCCGCGCTGCCCGATACGACACCCAAAGCCTCGGCCCAATGCTACAGATCACTCACACCAAAGGCCGGAGCCAATTGATGATACCGCCTTGTAACTTCGTGGGTCTTGACGTAGTAAAGCTACAAGGCGGTATCATCACCAATCAATGCTCGGTCGAGATGCCGAACTGCAGCAGGAGCGACCTTGCATTGGACATAAAGTTGGCAGAGCGACGCCTCGCGCGGGAATTCGGGGCCAGCCTCCGGCACCGTCGAAAGACGCTGGGGTACACGCAGGAGGACCTGGCGTCGATGATCGGCACCAACAGGCGTTTCATCAGCGAACTCGAACGGGGCAAGGGAACCAGCTATCTCGGGCCCGCGCTTGCCGCGGCCGAAGCCCTGGGCATCAGCATCTCCGTGCTCTTCGAAGACCACCGCGGCGCGCGCCCAGTGCTGCCCGAGGCGTAACCGGACATGGACATCTTTTTCGAGCGGCATCCGGTCGGATCGATCCAGACCGCGGCCGAACCGGCACCGGTCTTCCGATATGCACCGGAGTGGCTGGCCCTTCCCGGCGCCTTTCCCGTATCGACAACGATGCCCCTCTCGGATCGGGCATTCGACTGGCACAGTCTCGCGCCATGGCTGATCAACCTGCTTCCGGAGGACATGGACGAACTGCGGACCATGGCGCGCATCCTCGATGTACCGCGCACCGACGTGCTTGCGCTGCTGGCCAGGGTCGGTCGCGACACCTCTGGCGCCTTGTCGTTTTCCCGGCGCGGCACGACCGGACGGAATGTCCTGCCGGTCGCGACCGAGACCGAGCTTGAACGGATCCTGAACGGGCTGCCGGCAAGACCGTTCCTGGTCGGCGAAGAGGGCGTGTCGATGTCGCTTGCAGGGGTCCAGTCGAAGCTGTCGGTGCGTCTGCTGGACGACGGGCGGATCGGCATACCCGTGCACGGGGCGCCGTCGAGCCACATCCTGAAGCCGGACAGCCCGGATCGCCTTCAGGGCAGCGTGCAGAACGAGGCCTTCTGCCTGACGCTTGCGCACCGGGTCGGCCTGCCTGCGGCAGCGGTGACCACGCGCCGTGCCGGGCAGCGCTGCTTTCTCATGGTGGAACGATACGATCGGGTGCAGGAAGGCGACCTGTTGCGCCGGCGGCATCAGGAGGACTTCTGCCAGGCGCTCGGGCTGCCGCCGGCTGGCAAGTACCAGCATTCACGGCATCGTGGCCAGAAGGGCAGCTATTCGAAGATGATGGATCGGCTGCGGCAAGTGGGCGGCGGCATGGATGTCATGCAGCTATGGGACATGCTGGTCTTCAACGTCCTGTGCTGCAACACGGATGCACACATGAAGAATCATTCGCTCATGCTGTCTGCGCATGGCGCGCGGTTGGCGCCTCTCTACGACGTGATGTGCGCCGCCGTATGGCCGAACATTACGCGCAACCTTGCGCTCGACATCGGCGGGAAGCGCGATGGCTCGTACATCGAGGGACGTCACTGGGCGCGGGAGGCCGAGGCCTGCGGACTTGCACCGCGCCGCGCAGTCGCCCGGGTGGATCAGCTGGCCAGCCGCGTGAGCGCGGAGCTGGCGACGACAGCCGACGACATCGCCGCCATGCCGGCAGGTCCGCATGGCGTGATCAACGAGGTGATCGAGGCCATCGACACGCGGTGTCGAGCCATCCAGGGAACGCTGGCCAAATGACCATGACTGCCGTCTTGCGCTCCTGCAGCGCCCTGACGACCCGGCACTCGAGCGTTCCCCACACACGCGAGGATGATCCGCGCCATGGTGAGGAGCCACGGCATGGGTCGGGAAGCCGGCCGCTTGCCAGTCCCGCCCGGATCCGTACCGGGGTGCGTGCCCGATCTTCAGGTGGTCTCGGACATGCTCCATTCCAGGACCAACAACGATGTGCCGAACGATTGAAGGCTGGCTTCAAGGGCTGAGGCATTGCCTGAACCTGACAAGCGCGCCGGAAGGGATGCGAGTGAGGATCACGAACAAATGGACCGCTATTTCCCTCTCGGCAGGCGACGTGGTCCTGTCGCTCAC
>VYCX01000190.1 GCA_009843725.1 Boseongicola sp. SB0675_bin_26 | reverse complement strand
CCGATCGACACTCGAAGCGCGCATTCCGCCGCTTGCGCATCCAGACCCATGGCGCGGAGCACACGAGATCCCTTCACCTTGCCAGACGAGCACGCTGACCCGCTGGAGACGGCGAAACCTGCGAGGTCCATTTGCATGACCTGCGTTTCCCCCTTCCAGCCCGGAGTGACGAAGCAGGAGGTGTTTGGCAGCCGCCGCGAATCTCTGCCGACAAAAATAGTCTCTTTTCCGCTGGCTTCCAGAGCGTTTTCCAGATCATCCCGCAAATCCTCCACTACGGCCCAGCGTCCGGCCGCAAGATCAAGTGACGCATCCAGTGCAGCGGCACCGAATCCAGCAATTCCGGCGACGTTTTCCGTGCCGGAGCGACGACCCAGCTCCTGCCCGCCGCCGCAAAGCAAGGCCTCGATTTCGGTGCCGTCGCGCACGATCAGGGCACCAACGCCCTTCGGGCCGCCCAGCTTGTGGGCGGAGAGAATTGCCAGATCCGCATCCGACGCCCGAAAGTCGAAATGCACCTTGCCCGCCGATTGGGCGACGTCCAGAAACAGCCGGTCGCAGCGGACGCCGTCAACGAACCAGCAGCCGTCAACCGGATCAGGCGGCTCCGTGATCACGCCGGATTCCGAATTTCCATGACTCATGGCCAGCACGTGCCCTGGCCCGTCCGGTGCGACGCGCGCCGAGGTCACGTCACGATGCGCCCAGAAGCAGTCATGTGCGAAGGCGTGGACGCAGACGGAATGATCCGGCGGCAGATGCCGAAGCACGGAAGCCGCCTCCGTAGCTCCGGACGTGAACACGACCTCCGCGGGGCTGCATCCGACCAGTTCCGCCACCTGCGCACGGGCATGCTCGACAATGCCGCGCATCCTGCGGCCCTCGGCATGCACGGAGGACGGATTTCCGATCTCTCCCAGCACGGCCATCATGGCGTCCCTGGCCTTCGGTCGCAGCGGTGCGGACGCGTTCCAGTCGAGATATGTGCGATCCTTCACGGACATCCCGGAACGCCTCCAGCAAGAGACCCAGCGCCACCCACAAGTCTTCCTGCGCTGCTCATCCGTCGTCCACCACTTGGAGCAACGCCGGGACGGCAGGACACGGGGCCAAGTCGTTGCCCGTCACATCCGAAAGCCGCGTCTGGTGGAGGAACACGTAGACATGTGCGGACAGCCCCTCCCACAACCTGTTGCTAAGGCTCTGCGCCTTTGAACCCGAAACGCCGCCGCTTGCGCCTGCACCAGTGTGCATTGCGCTTACCGTTTCGTCGACTGCGCCGAGGATCTCGCTGATCCTGACCTGCGAAGGCGGGCGGGCAAGACGATACCCGCCACCGGGCCCGCGAACGGATTCCACCAGCCCCGCGCGCCTCAACTTCACGAAAAGCTGCTCAAGATAGGGCAACGAAATGTCCTGGCGCCTTGAGATCTCGCTCAAGGACAGCAGCTCGTTCTCCGGGGCCAGCGCCAGATCCGCCAGCGCTACCACGGCGTAGCGCCCTTTCGTGCTGAGTTTCATGGCTGAGTGTCTCGCCTACTTCTCATTGACCTTTCGCGCCGCGCAGCTTACGTCCCGAAAGTCCTTCCGGAGGGCGGAGCCTGTTTAGAACGGTTCTAAGGTAACCCGCGAAATTCGTCAACTATCGACGAAGCGTCGGCAAGCGGAAAGGTGAAACTGAACAGATGCCCGAGGTCATTTTCCCAGGCCCTGAGGGTCGGCTCGAAGGCCGCTACCATCCACAGAGGAACAGGGACGCACCGATCGCGATCGTGCTCCATCCGCATCCGCAGTTCGGCGGCACGATGAACAACCGCATTGTCTACAACCTGCACTATGCGTTCCACAACATGGGCTTCAGCGTGCTTCGCTTCAATTTCCGGGGCGTCGGGCGCAGCCAGGGCGAATATGACGAGGGCATCGGCGAGTTGTCCGATGCGGCTTCGGCCCTCGACTACCTGCAATCCATGAACCAGAATGCAAAGCACTGTTGGGTTGCCGGGTTCTCGTTTGGCGCCTGGATCGGAATGCAGCTGTTGATGCGGCGCCCGGAAATCACAGGCTTCATCAGCGTGTCGCCGCCAGCTAACAGGTACGACTTTTCTTTCCTGGCGCCCTGCCCCTCGTCCGGCTTGATCATCAGCGGCGCTGCGGACCGCGTGGCACCTCCCGAGGACACGCATGAACTGGTGGAGCGACTTCACGAGCAGAAGGGAATCACGATCACGCATTCCGAGATCGAGGGGGCGGGACATTTCTTCGAGGAGCCGCACATGGACGACATGATCGGCCAAGTCACCAAATATGTTGAACGTCGCCTGACTGAAACCACTCGGTAGCGGTCGGCACCGCGCGAACCCGTTTGAATTCGTGTTGTATTCGGGCTTGCATATGTGCCCGGCCATCATGTGGCGAACGCATCGACCCACGAGTTCGCAAATGCTTGCTTATGCCAACGTGCAGACTTCGCAATCGGCGACGAAATAGCTGTTGAGTTCGCGGTTTCTTCGCTTTCAGTTGTCCGGACTGCACACCGAAGCACCGATTCCTCCCGACTGGTCGGCAACGCCGTCTGTACGCGTCATGCTTGCCTGCAGTCACTTTGGAACGTATCGCCTGACATCTGAACATCGCCGACACAGTTTCCACAAATTGCGCCCGACCTGCATGTAGCGCAGCCTGCATCCGGAGCAATGCCTCACCCGCCGCTCGTGACGGAAGCGATGGTCGGCCGTTCCTTCCTGTCGGAACTGCACCGACCACGCGTGCGTAAGCTGGCTTGGCCCTCTGCATATTGAACTTGGTCTTGCCCGGGCCAGACACGCATTCTCGGTCAGCCGACGCTACGCCGTACTATGCGTATCCGGTCGGCATTGGGTGGATGCGTGCCGAGAAAGCGATCACCTGGATCAGTGGCATCCTGAAAGTAGAGCACGCCACGAAGCGCATCGTATCCAGCGCGTTCGGCAATCTTTGCGCCGAGGGCATCAGCCTCAAGTTCGTATTCCTTGGAGTAGCTTCTTGCTCCGATTGTCCCGCCAATGTCGGCTGCTGCATCCAGGCCACTCTCGTCAAGGCCAGCCGCAGCCCCGAATATCGCTCCGATCAGGGTGCCCGCGATGGCCGATGACTGGGTTTGCAAAATATGTTCCTCAATATGGTGCGCCGCTTCGTGGGAAAGGGCGAAGGCCACCTCGTCCCGGTTCTTCATCGTGCGGAGCAGCGACGTCGTGAAAATAATCACCGGACGTCCATTGCGCTGATAGGTCTGGTATGCATTCGGCTGCAGGTTTGGCCTCTCGTCGACCAGGATCAGGAAATCGCAGTTCAGGTTAGCCCGTGCATCACGGCAAACTTGTTCAGCCACGGGCTCAACGCGCTGCACGACAGCGCGAAAGTCCCCAAGGCCCTGAGGGGAGCCCGTGCGCCTGACATTGGGCAAGGGTTCGAGTTCCGGGCGCCGCGCCGCGTCGGGAATGCAGGCTGCCAAGACGATCATCGCGCAGGCCGCAATAGAGATTCTGTGGATCATCTCAATGCCTTGATTCGCGTTTCGGACACATGTTGATGCAGATTGCGCCAAGCCTGCAACACGGTTGCTCAAGTCCGCCGTTCCAGGCCGGAATCGTCGACATTCGGGAACGACGCCAAAGCTCCGGCCAATCTGCATTCGGCTTCGTCGTGCTCCTTCAGCGGAGCTGACCTTCGAAGTCACGACCGTGTCGCGGCGCGGCGGCGCGGCGCAGGCGGTCATTGATCGCCCGCCCAAGGTCGTGGTCGGGGATCGGGGCTACGGCAATTCTTTCCACACCTTCCGCATCGGCTTCGTGGAACAACGCGAAGAGCCTGGACGCCGCTTCCCTTAAATCGCCGTCCTGCGAGAGCGAGGCGTTTCCCTTTATTTCACCGAATCCCAAATGCCACTCGCCGGGCGCGGCAACCCTGGCATTCATTCGAACAAGACCGCTTGGCGCATAGTGCGAGGCCAGCTGGCCAGGAGACTCGACACGGCCTGAAGCGTCAGCTGGCGAAGTAAGGCGCGGGACGCCGTCCGGGACCACAAAGGCCCCTTCGCGCAGCACGACCGGTTGCTTGTCTCGAAACCCGATGATTGTGGACTCAAGCCCGGCGGCAGCCATTCCCCCATCAAGGACCGCAGCTATGCGGCCGCCAAGCCCGGTCATGACATGATCCGCCGTAGTCGAACTGATCCTGCCTGAAGGGTTGGCCGACGGCGCTGCAATCGGGCCGTTGAATGCCTTGAGCAGACCCTGTGCCACAGGCGAAACAGGCACCCGAAGCGCCACCGTGGACTGCCCGGCCGTAACCAAGGAAGAGATGCCGCTCCATTCCCGCAAGGGCACGACCAACGTCAGGCCGACAGGCCAGCCGTTCCTGACGAATGGAAGCGCGGCCTCCGGGAATGTCGCGATCTCCCTGGCCCGGTTCATGTCCGACACGTGCGTGATGAGAGGATTGAATGAAGGTCTCCCCTTAGCTTCGTAAATTGCGGCGACGGCAAGCCCGTTCCGCGCGTCGGCACCCAAGCCGTAGACGGTCTCGGTCGGAAACGCGACCAGCAAGCCTCTTGCGAGAAGTTCCGCCGCACGGGCGATCCCCGTCTCGTCGGCAGCAAGTCTCTCGGTTTCTTCGGGCATGTCCCGTGACGTCACGTTCTGATTGCGACTGACCATCGCCGCTTGCAAGGTTGCAAACTACTCGATAGCGGCGCATTGCGATGATGCCAACCTAGATTGGAACGAGCCCGAAATTCGCGGCACAGCCCACTCTCTCGCGGTGATCTGCATAATCTCTCCTCCAATTGTGACGAAGTCCGCCCCTCGGCGGTAAGCACGGCTTCCGTCACGGATTCTGGAATCGCGATCATAAGCTGCGCCGATCCCGAGGGGCTTCCTTCAGTCATGTTGGAACCATTCGTGACCAAGGTGGCAATTCTCATTGACGGCGGGCAATTCTCATGGCGACTGCAATTCATCCGTCCTGACACTTTGCGAGACGGGGCGGGTCTCGAGCTGGCATCGGAACAGCATGCCGCCGCGAAGAGACGTTGAGGACCAAGGCCAGAACGGACATTATGGTGGACGAAGGCCTTTGGCCGCTTGATTTCCGATCAGTTTGCCGGATCGGTCGGTCGAAATTCCGACCAGGGGAAGAAACGAATGATGGGCAGGATTGTCACGCTGCAGGAACGCAAGGACCGTGAGGCCGGACGTCGTGCGGGGGCCGCAGGCAAGGTCATGTCGAAGCTGCGCGATTACGCGGCCAGCCATGGCGGCAGGTTCGTCATCTTCGGCAGTGCCGCACGCGGCGCCATGCGTCACGACAGCGACATCTGGGCGGACTTCCCTCTGGAAGGGGAACTAGGTGCCGTCAGCTTCGCGGAGGACGTCTGCGCCCTTGAAGACCTGCCCTGCGACATCCATTTCTGCGGCACACCCAAGGCGGCCTTCATGGACCTGATTGGGGATGACATGGTGGCGCTGCAATGAGTGACGCCAGATGGAACGAGGTCGAAGAGAATGTCACAGACGCAATCCTTCATTTCTCAATGGCGGTACGGATGCACGAAGACAATGACAGGGACCAGAACAGTCTAGACGAATATGGTGCATACAAGGACAACATGGCCCTGATGCATGCGATGTAATGTGGATACACGTCCTTTGAGAACGCGATGCTGCGCATTCTTGACATGCTGCAGGAACAGGCCCCTACCGGAGAGTCATGGCACAAGGAACTGGTCTCTCGCGTCTCGAAGTCGCTGAATGACAGGCCCGCGATCCTTGATTCCCGCATCGCGGCTGCCGCGAACACGACTAGATCATTCAGGAATCTTGCCGGCAGGGGATACGGAACGTTCGATGTCGATAGATGCGCCCTTGCGATCGCCGCGGCACGTGTCATGATCGATGGACTTTCGGAAGCGATCACGAAATTCAATCAGTCGGTGGATCGTCCCTCGAACGAATCGAAGGACGGCGACGAAGGCACGAACTGTGGATTCTGACCAAATGGCGGCGGCGCCATGTGTGCCCGAACTTTCTTGACGTTCGTGCATTCTGGCTTGGCAAAATTTGGCAACATGCCATGAAGACGCGGTGGCCTGAATGCCCTCGACCGTCAGAAGTGGTCGAAGGTCGCCGTGTTGCAAAAGTCTGGCGTACACCCGTCTGCAACCAGTTCGCGGCAAGCGGTCCGATTGCATTCGATGTTGCGCGCCAACGCGTTCATCCGGTTTATCTTGTCGATCGTGTCACGTTGCCGCCGTTCAACCACATTATCGCCTCGTTCACGTAACATGGCAGGTGCTACTTCGAGACGTGACACCAGGTCCCGTGGGCCAAGCGCACGAAGGCGGCCCATACGGATTCCAGGCCATTCGTGTATACGTCATCCCTCACATCCGCGCCGTGACCGTGATTGCGGACTTCACGATCATCGCCGCAGCGGTCCACCAAAGCATCCATGTTTCGAGTCAAGCTCGGATTCGGCCTTTTTCGGCGGCTTC
>VYCX01000268.1 GCA_009843725.1 Boseongicola sp. SB0675_bin_26 | reverse complement strand
ATCTGCACCTGCGCGATGGTGCGATGATGGAGGGCGTCCTGCCCTGTTCCGCAGCACATTTCGCCCGCGCCATCGTCATGCCGAATCTCTCGCCGCCTGTCGTAACGGCGCAAGATGCGGCAACCTATCGCGACCGCATCCTGGCAGCCTTGCCGAAAGGTTCCGAATTCGAACCGCTGATGACGCTCTATCTCACCGAGGACACGGATCCGGCCGACGTGAAGGCTGCCGCCGACAGCGGGCTCGTCAAGGCCGTCAAGCTGTATCCGGCCGGGGCCACAACGAATTCCGCAGACGGAGTGCGTGACTTTGACAGGATACGAGGCGTCCTCGAAATGATGGCCAAGGCCAGCCTGCCACTCTGCGTCCACGGCGAAGTGACGCGCCCCGAGGTCGACATCTTTGATCGTGAAGCGGTCTTCATCGACGAGGTGCTTGACCCGATTCGCCGCAGGACACCGGGGCTGCGCGTCGTGATGGAGCATATCACGACCGCGGAGGCCGCAGCCTATGTGACCGATGGGGGCGGCGACATCGGCGCGACCATTACCGTCCAGCATCTGATGCTCGACCGAAACGACATGTTGGCCGGCGGCATCCGCCCGCATTTCTATTGCCTGCCGATCTTGAAACGCGGCACCCATCGAGCGGCGTTGGTCAAGGCCGCCACGAGCGGCAAACCGGCCTTTTTCCTGGGAACCGACAGTGCGCCTCACACGACCGGGGCCAAGCAAAGCGCGTGCGGATGCGCAGGATGCTTCACGGCACCCGTTGCGCTCGCTTGCCTCGCGGAGATCTTCGACATGGCCGATGCGCTGGATCGGCTGGAGGGCTTTGTCTCGAGACACGGGGCAAGCTTCTACGGGCTCCCCCTGAACGATGCCAAGATCACGCTGCAGAAAGGAGATCCGGTCGAGTTCCCCAGGCACGTGCAGACCGGTGACGGACCGGTGACGGTTTTCGATCCCGGCAAGCCGGTCCATTGGCGGGTCGCGTCGTGACCGCCAGCCCTGACCGAATCGAGCGACGCTTCCAGAAAGACAGATCAGCGAGGCAAAAGATGTTCCCGACGGTCCCTGACCCCTCAAGCTGCCCCGACGACTCCGAGATCGCGCGGCAGAGCGCAGAGATGCTCCTTGAAGCCGACGCGGTCTACTTCAACGCCGACGAGCCCTTCAAGCTGTCAAGCGGACTGCCTTCTCCAACCTATATCGATTGCAGAAAGCTGATCTCCTACCCGGACATCCGAAGCCGCCTCATGGACTATCTGGCAGCGAGCGTCCTGCGCCGCGCTGGCGTTGGCGCCTTTGACAATATCGCCGGAGGGGAAACTGCCGGCATTCCGTTCGCCGCGCTCGTGGCAGAACGACTCGGCCTGCCCATGACCTACATCCGGAAGAAACCCAAGGGCCACGGCCGGAACGCGCGAATCGAGGGCATGATGGGGGCTGGGGATAGAGTGCTTCTGGTCGAGGATCTTGCAACCGACGGCGGCTCGAAACTGTCCTTCGTCGACGCCATCCGAGAAACCGGTGCCGCCTGTTCCCACACTGCCGTCATCTTCTACTACGGGATCTATCCCGAGACATTGGAACGGCTCGAAAATCATGGAGTTGCACTCCATCATTTATGTACGTGGAAGGACGTGCTCGAAGCCGCAAAGGCCGGAAAGAGGTTTGATGCAGGCACCCTGGAAGAGGTGGAGTCCTTCATCGCGGCCCCACGTGCCTGGCAGGAAGCGCGCACAGCCTGACCGGCAATCTTTGCACCAGGTATTGACCTCGACTGCCCATTGACCCCAATATGATGGGGCACATCACTCTTCCACAGGCAATCCATCACCCTTCCACAGGCAATCCACATGATTTCCAGATGGACCGTGGGCGAGCGCATTGGTTAGATACGCAGGCACTCGACGTGAAGTGAGTGACCGGAGGCGAGAACCGTCATGAACGAAATGGCCCAGATCAGGCAAGCGGGGACGGAAGCGCAGGAATCCGTGCCGCACAACATTGAGGCCGAGCAGCAGCTTCTGGGCGCAATCCTGACCAACAACGACGTCTTCGACCGCATAGCACCCCTGGTCTCGGAAACGGACTTCTATGATCCGGTGCATGCACGGATCTTCGAGGTGGCAAAGAGCCGCATTTCGAAGAACACCCTCGCTTCGCCGATCACCTTGAAAGCCTTCCTTGAGGATGATCCCGGACTGAAGGAGCTGGGAGGGCCGACGTATCTGGCCAAGCTGGCGGGATCCGCAATCTCGCCCTTCGCGGCACGCGACTACGCGCAGATGATCCGTGACCTCTCAATCCGACGAGAGCTCATGCAGATCGGCAAGGACATCACGGAGAAGGCCGCGAGCGTTGACGTTTCGACGGAACCCGCGGAACAGATATCGGAGGCCGAGCAGGCGCTCTACGAAGTGGCCGAGTCGGGCAGATCCTCGACCGGGTTCCAGTCCTTCCTTGCGGCCCTGACAACTGCCGTGAACGTGGCGGGTGCCGCATACAAGCGGGACGGAGGGCTGGCCGGCCTCTCAACCGGCTTCGTGGATCTCGACAGGAGAATCGGCGGGCTGCACAAGTCAGACCTGCTGGTCATTGCCGGGCGGCCGTCCATGGGCAAGACGTCGCTGGCGACGAACATTGCGTTCAACATTGCCAGCACCTACCGCAAGGAGCCGTCGCCCGACGGTCACGAGGAGGCGGTCAGCGGTGGCGTCGTCGGCTTCTTCTCTCTGGAGATGTCGGCCGAACAGCTGGCCGCACGCATCCTGTCGGAAGCGTCGGAAATACCGTCCGAGCGCGTGCGAAGCGGGGACATGGACGAGCCCGAGTTCCGCCGGTTCGTCGAGGCGGCCAAGAGACTCGAGGCCTGCCCGCTGTACATCGACGATACGCCGGCCCTACCCATTGGACAGCTGGCGGTGCGTGCCCGCCGACTGAAGCGGGAGCACGGGCTTGACGCCCTGATCGTCGACTACCTGCAGCTCGTTCGGGCGTCCACCACCAGGGACAGCCGGGTCAACGAGGTCTCGGAGATCACCCAGAGCCTGAAGGCGATCGCCAAGGAGCTGGAGATTCCCGTGATTGCGCTCAGCCAGTTGAGCCGCCAGGTCGAATCGCGCGAAGACAAGCGCCCCCTGCTCAGCGACCTGCGGGAATCAGGGTCGATCGAGCAGGATGCGGATGTCGTGATGTTCGTCTTTCGGGAAGAATACTACAAGGAACGCGAGAAACCCGGCGACCACGACGGCGAAGCCATTGCGAAGTGGCACGAGGAAATGGAAAAGATCCACAATCGCGCCGAGATAATCATCGGCAAGCAGCGCCACGGTCCCATCGGGACGGTGGATCTGGCATTCGACGGACGTTTCACGCGATTCTCGAACCTTGCCAAGCCTTGGCAGCATGAGGGCATCGGCGACACGTGAAAGCGCGCCCCGGACAAGGGCCTCAACAGCAAAATTGCTCCACCCGGAAACGTGTCCGGAGCGCTCTCCACGCGAACCGTTCCACGTGGGTCGCGCAACCGGTCCGCTCTCAGTCCCGTTGTCTCGAGATGCCGCGCGCCGGACGACCGAAGACCAGGGAACCGGATTCGGCAATTCCACGGAAAGCGGACATCGCCTGCCTGGCGGCGTGCATGGATCAAGCTCCTGATCACGCGAGCAGCGCTTCAAGCGCCTGGCGCATCCATCCTGCAAAGGGTCAGGCAGGTACCGCCGTACCTGCGGAAGTCAAGTACGGCAATTCCGGGAGGAGGCGTCACCTCGTCGGCTTCCTCCCAGGCAATCAGCGCTCCATCGGCAATCCACCCGCCAGACCGAGCCGCAACGAGCGCCGGTCCGCCCAGTCCCCGTCGAAATGGCGGATCAAGGAAGACCAGGGTCGCTGGATCCCCTGTCGCCGACGCAAGACGGGTCACGTCGCCGCGAACCAGCCTGGTCTCCTTCTCGACTTCCGCCCTCGCAATGTTCTCCTGAAGAATCTTCGATGCCCTGCGTCCGTTCTCGACAAATGTTGCGCAGGTCGCACCTCGCGACAGTGCTTCAAGGCCAAGCGCGCCGGTGCCGGCAAACAGGTCCAGCACGCGGGCACCGGTCACCGGATCGTCGAATCGTCCGCCAAGGAGCAGGTTGAAAAGGCTCTCGCGGACCCGGTCGCCCGTCGGCCTTAGCGGCGAGCCGGCCCTCGCCTTGCCAACGGCGGCAAGCTTCAAGCCACGCATGCGGCCACCGATTATCCTCATGCCTTCAAGAGCGCCTTCAAGTCCGCATCCGGATCCTGCACTTGGGCAGGTTCGACGTTCTTGGCCATTTCCAGCAGCCGCTTTCCTACCATGTAGTCGCGAGGCGCATTGATGGCATCCACTGCAAGGAACCGCTCGCCCTTGAAGTACCAGTGACTTTGCCCCGCCCCGGACTTGCGCGACACGACCCTGTCGTTGCCGGTGCTCAAGCCTGCAATCTGGAGCTTCAGGTCATATTGATCGGACCAGAACCAGGGGAAGGGCACGTAAGGCGATTGAGCGCCCAGCATGTTCGCCGCAACGGCCTCCGCCTGATCGATCGCGTTTTGCACGGATTCGAGCCGCAGCCGGCTTCCCCTGTAAGGAAAGAACGTGCAGTCCCCCGCAGCCCAGACATCCGCGGCCGAGGTGCGCCCGAACTCGTCAACAAGGATGCCGTTGTCGCAATCGACTCCGGCTGCCTCCGCAAGACGCGTGTCGGGACGGATTCCGGTGCCCACGATGACGAAGTCCAGGTCGATCGTCGATCCGTCCGTGAGCTTCGCGCCCGACACGCGGCGATCTCCCGCAAGACATTCAAGTCCGATGCCTTCCCGGATGTCGACGCCATGGGCTTGATGCTCTGCACGAATCACGTCCGCAGTCTCGCTTGCGGCCACCCGGCTCAGGATTCGTTCCGCCAACTCGACAAGCGTAACCTTCAGCCCGAGCCTTGCAGCCACTGCCGCCGCCTCCAGCCCAATGTAGCCTCCGCCCACCACGAGCACTTGCGCGCCCCGGCTGCAGCGCGGGCGGATACGGTCAATGTCGGCGAGAGAGCGCACAGTATGGATGCCTTCCAGACCACGGCTTACGGCATGCGGCAAGCGGTTCGGAATCGATCCCACGGCAAGAGCGAGCTGGTCGTAGGGCAGGCTGTCAGCGCCAATCATCACCGTCTTCCTGTGAACGTCTATGGAGTCGACGGGAGTTCCAAGGCGAAGCTCGATGCCCTTGTCGCCATAGATCGAAGGCGGTCTCAGATAGAGGCGCTCCTTCTCCATCTCTCCCAGCAGGTAGGCTTTCGACAACGGCGGACGTTCGTACGGCGGTTCAGGCTCGTCGCCGATCAGCGTCAATTCGCCACCATATCCTTCAGCGCGCAGCTTTTGGGCAAGGGACGCCCCTGCCTGGCCCGCTCCGATGATCAAAATTCCGCCCATGCACGTTGACCACTGGCTTCCATCGTCAAAATGCATATAACCTCGGCAGGGAATTTGGCAATTGGGAGACACAGCCAATGGCTCAGGTGGGTGACAGGATTCCTTCGGCCGCGCTCTTGCACAAGGCAGGTGACGCCGTGACCGAAGTCGACATTTCGGAATGCGTGGCAGGGCGTCGAGTGGTGCTGTTTGGATTGCCCGGCGCCTACACTTCGACCTGCGACACGGCGCACCTGCCGAGCTTCGTCCGTACCGCTGACGCCTTCCGGGCGAAGGGAATTGACGAGATCGTCTGCGTCGCGGCCAACGACGTGCTCGTGATGGAGCATTGGGGCAAGGCCTCGGGCGCGGAAGCGGCCGGCATCATGATGCTGGCCGACTGGAACAGCGAACTTGCAAAGGGCCTTGATCTTGCGTTCAGCGTACCCGCCGTCGGTCTCAAGGATCGCATGACGCGCTGCGCGATGCTGATCGAGGACGGGGAAATCAAGATTCTCCAGGTCGAGGAGGACAGCGGCGTCTGCAGCCTGACTGCAGGAGAGACGCTTCTCGAGATGATCTGACGACAGATCGCCCGGCAGGTTCTCGGGTTGCCATGCAGAGCGTCCGCCACCTTCCGGAAACGTGATCCACCGCTGGCAGGCAATCGCCCGGCTCAGGCATCCATCCTGTCGGCAAGCTTGAGGTCGCGCTCGCTCAGGCCGTCGACGTCATGGCTCGTCAACGTGACCTCAACCCTGTTGTAGACATTGAACCATTCGGGATGGTGGTTCATCTTTTCGGCTACGATGGCCATTCGCGTCATCCAGCCCCACGCCTCAACGAAGTTCCTGAACTTGAAGGTCTTCATGACGGCGTCCCGACCTTCGATCTCGATCCATCCGCTTTCCGAAAGCCGGGCCAAGGCCTTGCGGCGTGCTTCGCCTTCCAGTCTGTCGCTCATTCCGGTTCCTCCTTGACTTTTCGAAACGGGCCGTAGCTCGTGAGCACCTCGATATCGTCGTCGACCGCGGCCCGCTCCGCCTCAAGATACTCCTCCACTGCGCGGGCAAACCCCGAATCCGCCACCCAATGCA
>VYCX01000281.1:864-6540 GCA_009843725.1 Boseongicola sp. SB0675_bin_26 | reverse complement strand
CATGGAGACTCGACGACGGCCACCAGACCGTGGTCCTGGCCGCACGCGGGAATCGTCTGCCTGAAGTCATCTACTGGGGCGCCGCCCTGCCCGCGTCAGAAAGCCTGGCCGCGCTCGCTGACGCGAGCGGCCTTGATGTCACGGGCGGCATGCTGGACGAAAACCCCGATCTCTCGATCTGCCCGGAAACGGCCAGCACCTTTCCAGGACAGCCCGGCCTGATCGCGCATGCCGTCGACGGCACCCCGATCCACGGAACCTTTCTGCTTGCTTCCGCAAACGCCGACGACCGCCGCATCGGCCTGGCCTACCGCGACGAAGCGAACGGAATGACCTATCTCGCGGAACTCGTCATGGATTCCACGACCCGCGTCATCACGGCATCCGCCAAGCTCAAATCGGACAAGCCGGTCCGCGTGCTTTGGCTGGCGGCTCCAGTCATGCCTGCCGCACAGCACTCGGACGAGATGATCGACGTCTCCGGCCGCTGGTGCGGCGAATTCCAGTTGAACCGCACGCCATGGACTCCGGGCATCCGCCTCCGCGAGAACCGCACGGGACGATCCGGCCATGAGCACTTTCCGGGGCTCCTCGTGCCTGCACGCGGCGCAACAAGCACCCAAGGCGAGGCATGGGCGTTTCACTACGGCTGGTCCGGCGGCCACCGCATGGTGGCCGAGGAGCTCCCGGACGGGCGACGACAGATCCAGTTCGGACACGCCACGGGAATCGACTCGAAGCCTGGTCTGGAATTCGTCACGGCACCCCTCTATCTCGCCTACTCCCGAACCGGGCTGAACGGATGCGCGGTATCATTCCAGCGTCACGTCCGAGACCATGTCGTGACCTGGCCAAAACCCGAACGCCCACGTCCCTTGCACTACAATTGCTGGGAGGCAGTCTACTTCGACCACAAGCCCGACGTGCTCAAGGACATTGCCGGTCATGCCGCCCGGCTTGGCGCAGAGCGTTTCGTGCTCGACGACGGATGGTTCGACGCGCGTGATGACGACACCAGCTCGATTCCTGACTGGGACGTGGACCGCCGCAAGTTCCCGGATGGCCTGGATCCTCTCATTGCGCACGTCCATGGCCTCGGCATGACGTTCGGCATCTGGTTCGAGCCCGAGATGATCAACCCCGACAGCAATGTCTATCGAAAGCACCCGGACTGGGCGTTCGGACCAGGCGGCCAGATCCTCGGACGGCAGCAGATGGCGCTCGACATGTCGAACGAGGCCGTGCGCGAGCACGCGTTCGCGAAGATCTCCGCAATCCTCAGCAGCCACGACATCGACTACATCAAGTGGGATCACAATCGCGTCCTGCCGGTCCCCGATCACGCGCAGGCCGAGGGAACGCACGTCTTGATGGGCCGGCTTCGCCAGGCATTTCCCGAGGTCGAGGTCGAGACCTGTGCTTCGGGCGGCGGACGACTCGACTTGGGCATCCTCTCGCACACCCAGCGGGCCTGGCTTTCGGACTCGAATGATGCCCTCGAGCGCCTTTCCATGCAGCATAACGCCGCGCTCTTCCTCCCGGCGGCCGTGACCGGCAGCCATGTCGGACCTCGTGTCAGCCACACGAGCGGCCGGAGCCTTGACATCCGGTTCCGGGCCTGGGTTGCCGCGAGCCGTCACATGGGCATCGAGATGGATCCCCGCGAATTGACCGAAGACGAAACGGAAGTTCTCGCAAAGGTCATTGCATGGTGGAAGACCAATCGCGACTGGATGATGCAGGCAGACATCCTGCGCCTTGACAGTGCGGACCCGGCGATCGTTGCCGAGATGCACATCTCGGCTGATCGCTCCCGCTTCGCTGCCTTCATCGGCAAGTCGGCGACTTCGGCCCAGATCCTGCCCCGCCCGATCCGCCTCGCGGAACTCGACCCGAATGCGTCCTATCGAGTCGAGCTTGCCAACCGCGACGACGCCGTACGGCTCTCACGCGGCAACATGGCGCTGAAGGACGGGCCCCTGGCGCTCTCAGGACGCTTCCTTGTCTCCAAGGGCCTCACGCTTCCCTGGAGCTATCCGGCATCCCTTTGGGTCATCGAGGGCGCGCGCCTCTGATGCACGCAGCTTCCATCCGGCCCGAAATGCCCGGAACGCCCTTTCGGTGCACTTTCCAGGCGCGGTCACGGATGACGTGAGTGCGTGGCGCGCTTCACGCCGAATGGGCTCCGTCGGCAAGATCGCGAACGAATTCCAGCACTTCCGCAGGCGGTCGCCCCTTTCCGACCAGATCGACGATGGCGGACCCCACGACGGCGCCGTCCGCGACGCGAGCGATTTCGCGGCCGGCCTCCGGCGTCTTGATCCCGAATCCTACCAAGACAGGAAGTTCCGTCGCGGCCCTTATCCTGTCCACCTCCGGCCCGACTTCGCCGGCAACCGCATCGGCCGCGCCGGTGATGCCTGTGATCGAGACATAGTAGACGAACCCGGACGTGTTCTGCATGACCTTCGGCAGGCGTCTCTTGTCGGTGGTCGGCGTCGCAAGCCGGATGAAGTTCAGCCCAGCCTCCTGCGCCGGGATGCAGAGTTCGTCGTCCTCTTCGGGCGGCAGGTCGACCACGATCAGGCCGTCCACGCCAGCAGCCTTCGCATCGCGCAGAAATGCCTCGACTCCGTGGTTCAGGATCGGGTTGTAGTACCCCATCAGCACGATCGGCGCCTCGTCGTCATCCTCGCGAAACGCCTTCACCAAGGCCAATGTCTTCCTGAGCGTCTGACCGGCGGCCAAGGCGCGCTGCCCTGCGAGTTGAATCACCGGCCCATCCGCCATCGGATCGGTGAACGGCAAGCCCAGCTCGATCACGTCGACTCCAGCGCCGGGCAGGCCCTTCAGTATCTCGAGCGACGTGTCATAGTCGGGGTCGCCAGCCATCACGTAGGCGACGAAGGCCTTTCGGCCCTCCGCCCTCAGGGCCGCGAAACGGGTATCAATCCGGGTCATGAAGCCACTCCGTGGGTCCGCAACTCTGTGCACAATCGGCCAGGGAAGATCAACGCCTTAGGGCGCCTCATCGCAACCGATCATCCAGCGCACGCCGTAGCGGTCTGTCAGCATGCCAAAACCCGCGCTCCAGAATGTTGGCGCGAAGGGCATCGTGGTCTCCCCGCCGTCTGCGAGCCGGTTGAAGGCGCTTTCCGCAGCTTCCCGCGATTCGAAGTTCAGCATCACGTTCACTCCGGCCATTGGTTCCGATGGACCCGCGAGGGAATCCGATCCCATCAGCTTGCCATCGGGAAAATTCACTTCGCAATGGGCCAGCCAACTCTTCTTGTCCTCGTCGACGGGAAACTCGGGCGGCATGTCGGCCGCCGCAACAACCATGCCCAGCTCGCCTCCCAAGATGTCTGCGTACGTGTCCATCGCCTCCCGGCAGAGTCCGTCGTTGAAAAACAGGTATGGTGCAAGTTGCATCGCGCATCCTCCTTGATTCAGTGCATTGAAAGGCAAGAGACGTCCAAGCCGAAGCCTCGCCGGTCCGGACAACGCAGGGCCTCCTGGTCTCCATCGCTCGTTGTTTCGCTGTCGGTTTCATGCGGCATGTTCGGGCTTGTCGAAATCGTTCTGTCAGAGCACCGGTCCAAGCGTGCAGAGAAGCCCGCCTGCTTGCCCCGTGCCGGATCCAGGGGCTTTGCGTTCAGCGGGCGACCCGGCATGGCATGGCGGGACGCTTGGACATGTGCAGGAAGGAGCTTCCTACGAAGCCGATCAGGGAGTCAACGACCTGATGTCAGGGCAGGCAAGCCAGCAACAGGAAGTAGCGGCTTGCACATGGCCGCAAACAGGCTGCCTTCCCCGATCAGGGAAGAGCCCGGACGCGCGGAGTCGGAACTGGCAAAGCCCGGTTTCGGCCAGGATGCATGCCAGCAACGGGTCAGTGGCAATCGGGGGTTGCCCCTGAACCGAGGGCTGGTTGAACGTCAGGCGGAAGGCCACCAGCATGACCGCGGAATCTTGCGTGATTGACGGAGACGGAACGGCTCGATTTCCTGCCGAATCCGGACGGATTCTTCCCGGCCCCGTCCTTCGCGGCGACACCTGCAGTTGGCGGCAACCTTCATTCCGCGTCGGTTGCGTGGTCTTGCGCCGCCGCGATCAGCGCGTCAACCGCGATGGCTCCAGCATCGGAAACGACAACCGGGTTCACCTCAATCTCGGCGACATGATCCTGCATCGCTGCGCAGGCGACCGAGAAGGCGCTAAGCGCGGCGGCAGCGGCCTTGATGTCGCTCGGAGGGTCACCACGCACTCCGTCCATAAGGCGGGAAACACGCAGGCGGCGGATCATCTTTTCGGCCTGCTCCGGACCGAACGGCGCGCGGGCGAACATGCGTTCGTCGAACAGCTCTACCAGCGTGCCACCTGGGGAAACCATGACCAACGGACCAAAGTCGGGATCAATCACGCATCCAAGAGCCAGTTCGACACCCTTTGCGACCTGTTTCTGGACCGTCACGCGGGGGCCGAGCTTCACGGACAGGTCAGCATAGGCAGCGCACAGCGACAGGCCATCCGTCAGGTTCAGGACCACGCCGCCCAGATCGCTCTTGTGGTCAACACCGGTTTCCGCAGATTTCAGCACCAGCGGATAACCCAGTTCCCGCCCGGCTTCAGCGACGGCTTGCGCATCAGAGCAGACACGGCTCGGCGCACCGGGAACCCCGAATTTCGCAAGCGTTTCAAGACTGGCGGCTTCGTCCAGGGGCAAGGGCAGCGGCACAGCGGGAGGAACCAATGGCAACGCCTCCGGCATCTCGCGGCCCGCATCCGCCCAGGCCTGGAAATCGCGGACCGCCTGCAGGGCGATGCCGGCGCCGTTCAGGCAGGGAACACCCAGTTCGGCCAGTTCGTTGGCGATGCTGCGGTTATGGGTCTGTCCGAAACTTGCATAGACAAAGACAGGCTTGCTTGTGCGGTCCGCAAGACGCCTTGCATGACCCAGCAGCTCCGGGGCATAGACGTAATCGTCGCGCAGGTCAGCTTCAAAGCCCAGCATGGAAACTTCCGGCGCACGTGCCAATATGTCCAGACCACTGTCAAACGCCCGGGCAAACGCGTCCGTCAGGTCCGCAGCACAGTCGAGCGGATTCGAGGGCTCCAGATCGGGTGGCAAGGCTTCGCGCAGGGCGGCAAGCGTATCGCCGCTAAGCCGTGCAAGGGACGTGCCGATTTTCTCTGCCAGGTCCACCTGCATTTCACGCAGGCCGCCACTGTCGGTCACCAGGCCGACCCCGCCGGGAGCGGGGCTGCGCCCGGCGGAGCACAGCAACGCGGTGTTCATCAGCGCGTCCACCGAATCCACCGAAATGGCGCCGCATTCGCGAAACACCGCCTCGTAGGCCTGGTGGCTGCCCGCCAACGCGCCGGTATGCGACCGCGCCAGCCGCGCACTTTCCGCGGTGCGCCCGACCTTGCAGACCACCACGGGCTTGCCTGCGTCTCGGGCCAGCTTCAGGCTGTCCACCAACCCGTCGGGATTGCGCGCGCTTTCCATGAAAACGGCAATGACCCGGGTCGGGTCGCGGCTGGCGGCGTAGGAAATGTACTCGTCCATCGTCGCTCCGATTTCCTGGCCGGGCGAAGCTACGAGATCAAATCTAAAGCGTGGATCGTTCATGCCCAGAGCGGTGAACACGCTGCCGGAATGCGCGATCAGAG
>VYCX01000281.1:0-854 GCA_009843725.1 Boseongicola sp. SB0675_bin_26 | reverse complement strand
GAGAAATGCTGCCGGACTTCATGTGATCGGCCGGGTAAAAGCTCCCGACCAGCCCGCTGTGCGTGTTGATCACGCCCATGCCCGACCCGCCGCAGACTGGAATGTCCGCCTCGGTGGCGATGTCCCTCAGCCGGGACAAAATCGAAGTTCCGTCCGGCATGGTTCCACGACAGGCGTCAAAGACCACTGCCGCTCTGGCCCCCATTTCAATCGCCTCCAGCAGTGCCGCTTCAAGATTTGGCGCGCCAACGCCCAGCACGACCATGTCCGGCGCATGATCAAGCTCTCGCATTGAAGGAAGCGCCGCCATCCCGAGAATTTCGCCACCGCGCGGGTTCACGAAACTGACCTGTCCGGCAAAACCCGCCGACAGCGCGGCCCTTGCCAGACGCTCGCCAAAGGATCCGGGGCGGGCCGAAGCGCCGACAACGGCGATCGAGCCGGCATCGAACATGGGGGAAAGACGGTGGGCCATGCAATCAGCCCTTGAATTCGGGATCGCGCCTTTCGGCAAAGGCAACGGAGCCTTCGGTGAAGTCGTCGGACTGGATCATCCTTTCATAGAGCGGCATGTCGCTCTGCCCGACCCAAGCCCGGCGCACCGCGGCGTGGCTTTCCTCGACCGAGCGATGGCCATATCTGCGCATGTATTCCTTGAGCGCCCCCGGTACCAAAGGCGCACCCTGCGCAATCGTGTCCGCGACGCCGCGTGCGTGGTCCTTCAACTGGTCAGCCGGCACCACATCGCGCACAAGACCCCAGTGCCTGGCCTCATCGGCAAACATTTTGCGCCCAGTCAGGAGGGACCGATTCTCATATGGGGACATTTTCGGGGTTCTCCGCGCCGCCGTGAT
>VYCX01000130.1 GCA_009843725.1 Boseongicola sp. SB0675_bin_26 | reverse complement strand
GCATTCGGTCAAGAGCAGGAGGGACGCAACCGAGTCCCAGGCCGAAGGCACTGCGATGCGTCCTGAGAACGTGAGCCGCGCGACGCGATGGATGGGTGAGCGCCATTGGTCCGTGAACAGCACGACTTCGGCGCCACGGTCATGGCACATCTGCCCCATGGCCAAGGTCGCGTTCTCGTACCGGCGGACGTCAAAGACGACCAGAACGTCACCCGCGCGCAGGTCCAGCAGGTCGTGGAGCCACGAAGCCGCCGAAGGCATCAGCCGAACGTTGGGCCGCATCATCTGAAGATGCAGGTAGAGATACCGTGCAAGCGTGCCGGTAATTCTCCCGCCCGCCACGAAAATCCTGCGATCCCGATCCACGAGCAGCCGGCACAGGGCGTCAAAGTCGTCAGGATCCCCCTGGTCTATGGTGCGACGCTGGTTTTCCAGCGCCTGCCAGGAATAGCGATTCAGGACATGTCCCTCGGGAAGCCTCTCTTTCCAGACATTTCTTTTGGCGACCGGCCCCGATATCATCTCGCCGAGCTCGCTGCGGAGGGTCGCCTGAAACTGTCCGTAGCCGGAGAAACCGAGCTTTTGCAGCATGCGTCCCACCGTGGGCGTGGACACGCCCGCCTTCTCCGCCAACTCGGTAATGCTGCAAAGTCCCGAAATCGGATATTCATCAAGAATGACGTTGATCAGCTGCGACTCGGAGCGCGTCATCGCGTCGCGGTTCGCATGAATCATCTCGGCAATGGACACGTCCGTTCTCCTGCAAATGCCGTTTCTGGAAAAAAATGCACACTTGATTGGAAATTGGAAGAATCCTTACAACCTCTATTGACATCCACGGATCGGCGAAAAATCCTCGCTGCATGTTCATTTCGACTTCCCCCATCGATTTTGGCGAGGTCGTCCGCGTTTTCCCTGGCAAGAACGATTTCGAAACCCTGATTGTCTGCGAACACGCCTCGAACGGAATTCCGAGCGGCTTGCGAGGACTCGGACTGGGCGAAGAAACGCGAAGCAGCCATGTCGCGTGGAATCCGGGCGCACCTGACGTTGCCCAAGACATGGTTCGCGAGATGGAAGCGCCTCTGGCGCTTGGAGCGATCTCGCGACTCGTATATGACTGCAACCGACCGCCGGAATCCCCAAGCGCGATGGTGACCAGGAGCGAGATCTACGAGATTCCCGGACACCGGGACCTGTCTCCGACAACCCGCCTTGAGCGCGTCAATGCCGTCTGCAAGCCTCTCGATGAGACACTGGCGAAATTGGTGAAGGCGGGGGCCGGCGCCTTGAGCCTGCTGGTGACGGTTCGCAGATTCGAGCCTGTCCTCCGTGACCGGCCCACGGACGTGGAGATCGGCATTGTCCACGGCAAGGACAAACGGCTCGCACGGGCCTTGGTTGCCGCCATCCCTGAAGGGCTCTCTTTCGATACCCGCCTGAACGAACCATGCGGCGCCGCGGAAGGCGTGGCGCATACGCTTGACCGCCACGGCGCGGCAAACGGACTGTTGAATGTCATGATCGAGATTCGCGGCGACCTCGTTCGTGCGAGAAGGCGACAGTCGGACTTGGCGGCCCGCCTTGTGGCCTGGATTCGGCAGGCGCGTGCCGGATTCGGCAGGGACGGCAGTGCATGATCGAGACGTTGCGTGCCTATGTCCGGATCGTGGATGCCATGAACCGTGGCGTTGGCAGGGCAGTCATGTGGGGACTGTTCGCGATGATGGGCATCCTCCTTTTCTCCTCGATCTCAAAGACGTTCTTTCAGCCATCGCTCTGGACTCTCGAAATGGCGCAGTTCGCGATGGTCGCCTACTATGTTCTGGGCGGACCGTATTCGATCCAGCTGGGATCAAGCGTGCGGATGGACCTGTTCTACCACCGTTGGACAGATCTACGAAAAGCATGGTTCGACGCTCTCACGGTGCTGCTTCTGATCTTCTATCTCGGCGTCCTGTTGTATGGCGGGCTGGGTTCGACCGCCTATTCGTTCGGCTATTGGGGAACGGAACCGATCTCCTACTTTGCCGGACTGCTGGCGGGGTCGGAGGAAATCGGGAGGTTGGAGCGGTCGTCGACAGCCTGGCGGCCGTACATCTGGCCAATCAAGTTCATCATGGTGCTGGGGTTCTTCCTTATGCTCTTGCAGGCGGTTTCGGAGCTCTTCAAGGACATTGCCCGGATCAACGGTCTTGAGTTCGAAGGCGCACGGACATGAGCCAGGAGTTCATCGCCGTCTTCATGTTTGCCCTGATGATGGTCATGCTGTTCACCGGCCAAAGGGTCTTCGGGGCGATCGGCGCCGTCGCGGCAATCGCCGCGCTGGCGCTTTGGGGCACGGGCGGCCAGGACATCCCGTTTTCGGCCGCGATGAAGCTGATGAAGTGGTATCCGCTGCTGACGTTGCCGATGTTCATTTTCATGGGCTACGTGCTGTCCGAAAGCCGCCTTGCGGATGACCTCTACCGGATGTTCCACGTCTGGATGGGCTCGCTAAACGGCGGGCTCGCCATCGGCACGATCGGACTGATGGTGCTGGTTTCCGCGATGAACGGGCTCAGTGTTGCAGGCATGGCAATTGGCGCAACCATCGCGCTGCCAGAACTTCTCCGGCGAAATTACGACAAGATCATGGTGACAGGCGTCATTCAGGCCGGCGCCTCGCTGGGCATTCTTGTTCCGCCGTCGGTGGTGCTGGTCCTCTACGCGATGATCGCACGGCAACCGGTCGGACAGCTCTGGCTCGCAGGCGTCGTGCCGGGACTGATGATGGCCGCCATGTTTGTCGTCTACATCTGGATCCGGTGCCGGTTCCAGCCCCATCTCGGACCGGCCATGAGGGATGCCAGCGAGGTGGCGTTCGGCGAAAAGCTGCGACTGCTCGGCGCGGGAGCGCTCCCGCTGGCAATATTCGCTGCGATGATGGTGCCGTTCGTCAACGGCTGGACCTCTCTTGTGGAAAGCTCGGCGATCGGAGCGCTGGCCGCCCTGGCGGCCTCGACGTTCAAGCGCCGCATGACCTGGACGATATTCGTGACATGCGTCAGGCAGACGCTGGCGATCTCCTGCATGTTCATGTGGATCATACTTGCCGCGCTGGGATTCGGAGCGGTGTTCGACGGGCTCGGAGCCGTTCGGGCCATCGAAAGCCTGTTTACGGAGCAACTGGGCCTGGGACCTTGGGCGATACTCGTCGTGATGCAACTGAGCTTCATCATCATGGGCACGTTTCTGGATGACACTGCCATGTTGGTGATCGTGGCACCGCTCTACGTGCCGCTCGTCGGCGCTCTTGGATTCGACCTGATCTGGTACGGCGTTCTCTACACCATCACCACGCAGATCGCCTACATGACACCGCCTTTCGGCTACAATCTGTTCCTGATGCGTGCCATGGCCCCGCCTGAAGTCGCCCTGGGCGACATATATCGGTCCATCATTCCCTTCGTCGGGGTGATGGTCGTGGCGCTCGCCATCATCATGGCACTGCCGGGGATCGCACTTTGGCTGCCGGAGCTTGTTTATGGAAACCAGTGAGAAGGCCTTGAAAGGGCACGGAAGACCACAACCTTGAAAGCGAGGAAAAATGTCATGACCACGAGAAGAAACTTCCTGACGACCGCGGCCGTCGGCGCCGCCGCCGCGCCTCTCGCAGCCCCAGCGCTGGCGCAGGGCACCATCACCTGGCGGATGCAAACCTACGCGGGCGCCGCCCTTGCGGCGCATGTGATCAAGCCTGCCGTCGACATGTTCAACGTGATCGCAGGCGACCGGATGCAGATCGAGCTGTTCTTCGCTGACCAGCTGGTTCCGACAGGAGAGCTTTTCCGCGCCATGCAGCGGGGAACCATCGACGCCGTGCAGTCCGATGACGATTCGATGGCGTCGCCGACCGAAGTGACGGTGTTCGGCGGCTATTTCCCGTTCGCCTCACGCTATTCGCTGGACGTGCCGGTACTGTTCAACCAATACGGTCTCAACGAGATTTGGGATGCGGAGTATTCCGCCGTCGGCGTAAAGCACATTTCGGCAGGCGCATGGGACCCGTGCCATTTTGCCACTAAGGATCCTATCCACTCGCTCGAGGACCTGAAGGGAAAGCGGGTCTTCACCTTCCCAACAGCTGGTCGCTTCCTGTCGCAGTTCGGCGTGGTGCCGGTGACGTTGCCTTGGGAAGACATCGAGGTGGCAGTCCAGACAGGCGAACTCGACGGAGTGGCCTGGTCCGGAATCACGGAAGACTATACCGTAGGCTGGGCCGACGTTACCAACTACTTCCTGACCAACAACATCTCGGGCGCGTGGGCAGGGTCGTTCTTCGCCAACATGGATCGCTGGAACGAATTGCCAGAGGACCTGCAGACGCTCGTGCGCGTGTGCTGCGACCAGTCGCACTACTACCGCCAGTGGTGGTACTGGGGCGGCGAAGCCAATCTGCGCGTGCATGGCACCAAGATGGAGCTCACCTCGATTCCCGACGACGAATGGGCCAAGGTCGAGCAGGCCGCCGTCGCGTTCTGGGACGAGATCGCGGCGGAATCCGAAATCAAGGCAAGGGTCGTGGAGATCTTCCGCCAGTACAACGCCGACATGCAGAAGGCCGGGCGGCCTTACCGCTACGGCTGATCCGGGCGCGGGGCAGGACCAGCCTGCCCCGCATTCCATTGCAGGAGCCGCTCAATGACATTTGAAGAGCTGAAGGCGCAGATCGCCTCGGGCGACATCGACACCGTTCTGGTCTGCATGGTCGACATGCAGGGGCGACTGATGGGCAAGCGCTTTCACGCGGAAGCGTTCCTGGACATGGCGGAAGACGAAACCCATTGCTGCAACTACCTGCTTGCCACCGATCTCGCCATGGCAACGCCTGACGGGTACGCGGCGACATCGTGGGAAAGCGGCTACGGCGACTACGTCATGAAGCCTGATCTCTCCACCCTGAGGCCGGTACCCTGGCTCGAGGGGACGGCAATGGCGATCTGCGACGTTCTGGATCACCATACGCACGCGCCAGTGGCACATGCGCCACGCGAGATTCTGAGAGGCCAGATCGCAAGGACGGCGGCAATGGGGTTCGTTCCGATCATGGCCACCGAACTGGAGTTCTTCCTGTTCCAAGGCACTCACGACGAAATCGCCGCTTCGGGATTCCGTGATCTCAGACCGGTTTCGCGGTACAATGAGGACTACCACATCTTCCAGACATCGAAGGAGGAACCGGTAATGCGCCCGATTCGCAATCACTTGCGCACCATGGGCGTGCCGGTGGAAGGCACGAAGGGTGAAGCCGAGGCCGGTCAGGAGGAACTCAACATCAGGCACGCTGACGCAATGGCGACCGCGGACCACCACACGCTGGCCAAGCACGCTGTCAAGGAGATCGCGCACCAGCGGGGATACGCCGCGACATTCCTGCCGAAATGGCGTCAAGACCGGGCAGGCAGCGCCGCGCATGTGCACCAGTCGCTCTGGAAGGGCGGGCAGAACGCATTTCACGATTCGGCACGTGCGCTCGGAAAGTCTGAATTGATGGATCACTACCTGGCAGGACTGCTCAAATACGCCGACGACTGCACTTACTTCCTCGCGCCCTATGTCAACAGCTACAAGCGATTCGCAAAGGGGAGCTTCGCGCCCACGCGTGCAGTGTGGTCGGTAGACAACCGTACGGCGGCGTTTCGGCTTTGCGGGGACGGAACGCCGGCCATCCGCGTAGAGTGCCGCACGCCCGGCTCGGACATGAATCCCTATCTCGCGCTGGCCGCGATGCTGGCGGCCGGCCTGAAGGGGATAGACGAGAAGCTGGAACTGCCTGAGCCTTTTGTTGGAGATGCCTATTCCAGCAACGGACATCGCCGGATTCCAAGCACTCTGCGAGACGCGCGCGATGCGCTTGTTTCGTCAAGGATGCTGCGCGAGGCCATGGGAGACGACGTGGTCACCCACTATGCGCATGCCGCCGAATGGGAAATCGAGGAGTTCAACCGCGTGGTGACGGACTACGAAATCGCACGAGGGTTCGAAAGGGCATGAAGGTGCCGGAATCCAACGCTTAGGCTGACGGACCTGTGTTCGCACACATGGAAGTTCGCTGCCTTCGGAGGCCGCGATGCGCGTCAGCATGGTTTCGGGGGCCGTTCACGAAGTTACGCCGAATTCAGCAGATCGGCGGGCACCTTGACTGAATTGGCGGGCTTCGGCGCAGGAAACGCCTTGATTTCAAGGACCCGGTCCCGAGAGGTCGTGTGCAGTGCCGGGAACCGAGGAGGAACTCTCAACGCAAGGCTTCTCGTTCAGTCTGCGCCGCGAACGGCGGCGCCTGGTCCGGCGGCGCGAGGGCCTCTGCCTTCTGCGATCCAACATGGTGGCCGAGGACCTGGCCGAGCTCTGGCACCCGTACATTCAGCTCTCCGGAACCGCGAAGGTTCAAGGGGCTGAAGCACGACCTCGCGGTCCGTCCCGTCTTCCACCAGGTCGAGGAACGGATCGAGGCGCACATCTTCGTCTCGTTCATCGCACGCTGCCTGCTGGTGACGCTGAAGAACATCGCCCGCCCGCGTGCCGGCGGGCTGACC
>VYCX01000404.1 GCA_009843725.1 Boseongicola sp. SB0675_bin_26 | reverse complement strand
GTGCCTGCGATGGGCCGCTGACGATCCTGCCTCTGTTCGCGCTCCGTCTCGCGGTCCTGCATGTCCCGCTCCGGGTCTTTCCGGACGCTATCGCGTTGCCTTGGGCAGGCGAGATTCCCGTTCCCGGGCAGCAGCTGCACGCGCATTGTCTCTTTCTGATTCGGCAACGGCCATTCGACAATGGCGCTAGACACCTGAAGGCCGGATTGTAACCTGGCCAAAGCAAAGGTCGGAGGAATGTGACATGACGGGCAAACCGGATCTTGCTGCCTTGTTCGGGGCGACGGAAGCCAAGACATTCCTGGGCCTTGACGCCTGCGACGATCTTGCAACGATTGACGCCTCGTCCGCCTTTGTCGGTGCACCCTGCGCGACACCATACGGCTCGGTTGGCGCCTATGCCCGGAATGGTCCGGCATCTCTTCGGCAGGCCATCGGCTCGCTGACGGCCAATGTCGACCGTCACAATTTCGACCTCGGTGGACCGACCTTTCCTTCGGGGACCAAGCGTGCGGTCGATTGCGGCGATTTGCCTTGGAGCGACAGTGACTTTGCCGGAAACCGGCAGACCATCAGAGATGCGATTTCAATGATCGTCAGCCGTGGGGTGGTTCCCATCCTGATCGGCGGAGACGATTCCGTTCCGATCCCCATGATCGACGCGATGGGAGATACCGGAAAGTCCTACACCATTCTGCAGATCGATGCGCATATCGACTGGCGGGACAGTCACTTAGGAGAAACCCACGGGCTGTCGTCCACAATGCGCCGGGCGTCTGAAATGAATCATGTCAAGAAGATCGTTCAGGTAGGAGCACGCGGCATTGGGTCCGGTCATTCATCGGACTACGAGGACGCCGTGGCATGGGGCGCGCGGTTCCACACCGGTCCAGGCATCCATCGCCAAGGACTTGGACCCGCGATCGACGGAATTGATCCCGGGGCAGAGGTAATTCTGTGTATCGACATCGACGCCATGGACCCGTCCATCGCGCCAAACACCATCGGAAGAGCCCCGGGAGGGCTAACCTATTACCAGGTCCTGGAATTGATCGTTGCGGCTTCGGAACGCGGTCGCATCGCCGCCGTCGATTTCGTGGAGATCATGCCCGAGGCAGATGTGGACGGAATCGGAGGTCTGACCGTGTCGAGATTGGTGGCCGCCACCATGGGAATCATTGCGCGGCAGCAATCCGATCCAAATTGACGCAAGGCCGATTGCGGCAAACTGGCGGTTCTTCGCATCTTGACCCTTGGCGGCCTCAAGCTCGTTGCGCCGCACATAAGTGATCAAGCCCATACATCCTTGCTGACATCGGATCAGATGTCCTACAGCGAACGTGATGTCTCTTGCCCGGTGGTCGTTGCGACTTCCGGCAGTTGGCAGACTGTCCGCAATCCGGTTCCGGGGAAGACCGTGCCGGCAAGGTTGGGCTCGCCGTGCAGCCCCGCGATGACGGCTTCGTCGGCGTCGCTGGCAATCCCGAGGACGGCCCAATTTGGACTGACCGCTGCCAGGGATCGGCACAGACAACCACGTTGACGGGAAACGTGTTCCGCGAACTGAATTCGACCTGGGCGACCTGATCTCATTCGCCTGGCCATGCATCTGCGTGCATGTCGCGGGCCAATTGCAATCGCGCGAACATGCCGCAGCGAGCCGAGGCTACACGATCACGCAATGAATCGGCAAAACGCCAATCCGAGAGCCGAGCAGCCCCCATTGTGAAATCGGCGCCGATGCTACCCGGAAATGCCGGCAGGCCCCATCCGGTCGAAAAAGTCGATGTCCCTGACCGTGATTCCTCCCCAGAGTATGAAAGAGGCAATCAGCGCCCAGATCAGCACTGCCCAGAGCGTCGTGACCTTCAGCTTGCGGAGCATGGAGAATGACGATGCCGGAGAGCCTGCGTGCGTGCCCTCTACCCGTTCGCCAACGTCGCCCTGCGTCTTGAGGCGAATTGGGAGCACGACAAACAGGACCATGAACCAGACAACCGCAAGCAGGACGATGGCAGAAAGGGCGCTCATCCAGCCTCTTCCAACTCGATCAAGGTGCCATTGAAGTCCTTAGGGTGAAGAAACAGCACGGGATTGCCGTGAGCCCCGATCTTCGGTTCCCCGTCGCCCAAAACGCGCGCTCCCGCAGACCTCATTGCATCGGCCGCGACCTGGATGTCCGCAACTTCGCAACACAAGTGATGAATGCCGCCGGCTGGATTCCTCTCCAGGAAACTCGCAATCGGCGAGTCGTCCCCCAATGGATGGAGCAGCTCGATCTTGGTGTTTGGCAAAGTGACAAACACGACAGTGACGCCGTGTTCCGGCTCATCCTGCGGGGTGCCGACGCTTGCCCCGAGCACATCCCTGTACTGCCGCACCGCGACCTCTAGGTCGGGAACCGCGATTGCAACATGGTTGAGCTCACCGATCATTCGAATTCCCTTCTGCAATGAACATCATGTCAGGTGGCGCGACGCGGTGCGGCACTAGCGGCATGTCGCCACCGGGCAGCGAATCCTGCAACAACAGCCTGCGCCCACCAACCTGCCCCGCGCAAGTGCACGCTCGCCGGAAAATGGAATGCCGCGGGTCCAGCGCGGCACGGACCACCGTCGCAAGATCGGGATCCCGAGCCAGTCACGCCGCACTTCGCTCGGAAATCGCGATCTGCGCGGCTGCAAGCCGTGCCACGGGAACACGGAAGGGCGAGCAGCTCACGTAGGCGAATCCCTCCGTGGGGTAAAATGCGATCGAATCCTGGTCTACGCCATGGTCGACAAATATCGAAAGGATCAGGTCGGGATTGGAGCCCCTTGCACGATCCGCCCCCAGCGACAGGAGCTCCCCTACGCCGTCCATGTCCAGCTGATGGAACGGATCCTCCGGAAACACCCCAAGGCGCACGTAGTCCGCCATGAACCGGCCCGCGTCGTCCCGGGAAAGGCCATAGGTCATCTGCGTCAGGTCATTGGTGCCGAAGCTCAGGAACGCGACCTGCGGCGCGATTTCATCGGCTCTGAGCGCGGCCCGCGGCGTTTCGACCATGACGCCCAGCTTGTAGTCGAACTGAACTCCCATTCGTGTCCGCACTGCGGCCGCCACCGCCTCGATCCGGCTGCGCACCAGTTCAACCTCGCGGCTGGCAGAGACCAGCGGGATCATGATCTCGGGCACCACCGGACGCTCGGGCCTGCTTGCGTGGATCGTCGCAAGGAAAATGGCTTCGGCCTGCGCCTCGTAGATCTCGGGAATCGTTACGCCGAGACGCACGCCCCTCAAGCCGAGCATCGGGTTGAATTCCTCGAGGGCCTCCACATGGCGCGTCACCTTGGACAGAGGAAGGTTCATCGCGTCCGCAAGGTCGCGCAGCCCGTCGCGGCTCTTCGGCAGGAATTCATGAAGCGGAGGGTCGAACAGCCGTATGCAGACAGGCTTGCATTCCATCAGGTCGAAGAGATGCGTGAAATCCTCGACCTGCAACGATACGAGACGCTCGAGCGAGGCGGCCCGCCCCTCCGCGTTCTCCGCAAAGATCATCTCGCGCATCAACGTGAGGCGATCCTCTTCAAAGAACATGTGCTCAGTTCGACAAAGCCCGATGCCCTCGGCTTCGAACGCAAGGGCGACCTTGGCCTCGGAATAGGTGTCTGCATTGGCCCTGACACGGATGTCCCGTGCCTCGTCCGCCCAGTCCAGCAATGTTCGGAACGCATCGCCCTGCGAAGGTTCAAGCAACGGCACCTCGCCAGCCAAGGCAGTTCCCGAGGTTCCGTCAATGGTCACGCAATCCCCCGCCTTGAAGACGCGCCCGTCCTCGGCCATCAGACTCCTGTCTCGACGGTTGAGCACGATTCCCGAGGCCCCGACGACGCCGGGAAGGCCAAGACCTCTCGCAACCATTGCGGCGTGACTTGTCATGCCGCCCCTTTCGGTCAGAACGCCGACTGCCGCGTGCATTCCGCGAATGTCCTCAGGCGAGGTTTCGCGCCGCACGAGAATCGCGGGCTCGCCCCGGGCATGGGCTGCCTGCGCCGCCGCCGACGTGAATACGAGCTTGCCCGTTGCCGCGCCAGGACTTGCAGCAACACCCGTAGCCAGCACGTCCCTTTGCGCGGAAGGGTCCACTTGGCGATGCATCAGTTGCGTGAGAAGTCCGGGATCAATCCTCGATACGGCCTCGTCCTTGGAAATCACCCCGTCGTTCGCGAGCGTTACGGCGATGCGTACCTCCGCCTGCGGCTGGCGCTGGACGCGGACTGCATCAAGAACGCTCAGCTCTCCTCCAACCAACGCGAATTCGATCTGCATTTCCTCATGCAGCCCCTTGCGACACGCATCCCCAAAGCCGACCAGTTCAGCGAACGCCTCCGGACAGAGGTCTTCCAGCGACGCTCCCCGGGAATTGCGCGCAAGACAGATCGCGTCCTTGCTCCGCAGCGCATCGCGGCCCTGGCTTTGGCTCAGGTATCGTCCGATGATCTGCGCCTCACCGGTGCCACCGGAAACAAACTGAATTGCGCCGGAACCAGATTCCGGCGGCCCAAGACCTGCTGCCATGGCCTGCACGACAAGTCCGAGACCCGCATCGGGTGGCGCGCCGCGTGCCTGACGCAGAAGCCGGGCCGAAGTGCCTTCCCACGCCCGGGCCATGGACTTGAGAACATCCGTGAGTTGACGCTCCGGATCCTGCGGAAAGGGCTCGTCCATCTCGGCTTCGTAGGCATCGAGCATGGATCTCAGGGCCTCGGCATCCGCTTGCCGGGGAGCCTCGAAGGCATCTGCATCAAGATGCGCGACCTGCACCGAGTAGGTCTGCACGAAGCGACTGTAGAGGCGGTCGGCCGCCTCCGGACCCAAGAGGCTGGCATATTCCGCATGTCGGGCATCATTCATGCCGATGTTCAGGATTGCCTCGGGACCGCCCCACTCCGGATTGCCGGAAGACGGGCGCACCGAAACGAGCGGGGCTTCGCCGAAATGCGCCAGCACCTTTGCCGCGTCCACGGTGCCGCCGGACGCCAAAGACCGCACTGTTGCAAAGCACAGCGCAATCGATGCGGGAACCGGCAAGTCCAGCCGAATGAGCCGTTGCAGGCACTTCGCCCGCTCTCCATGCGTCTCAGTCGCGACCGGGGCCGTCGCGTCCACAGCAACAAAATCTTCTATTTCAACGCGTTTCTGCACTGCGGCGATTCCTTTGCTCCGCAGCATACGCAGTAAACCCCAACGTTCAAGAATCGATGCGGCCAAGGGTTGGACGGCATTCGCGTGGCGAACCGCGCATCCCGACACGGCATTCCTCCCGGAATTCGCGACGCGCGAAAGACGGCAGCGCCGCAAACCAGCGAAACACGGCTCCACTGCCTGCGCGAGAACGAAGGGGCGGAACCCTCCGGCAGCGTCATGACGGCGCCGGCCCTCTACGCACGAAACATGCAGGAATCTTATCCCTCAATCCTGTTCAGGTCCGCCACGGCAAGGCATGTTTCGCTGATGCGATGCAGCAGGCTGAGACGGTTTCGTCTCAGGCTTTCGTCCGCGGCGTTCACCTGCACCGCATCGAAGAAACCGTCGATCGGCCCTCTGAGATCGGCCATGGCCGACATGACCGACTCGAAGTCCTCGGATTTCATGGCGGGACGAATTGCGGCCTCCGCCCTTTCCAGCGCATCAAACAGCGAACGCTCCTCGTCCGTCTCCGCCAGCTTCGGGTCCGGATCCAGCTTGTGCTCGACACCATCCCTCTCCTCGGCCTGCTTCAGGATGTTGTGCGCACGCTTGAATCCCTGCGTGAGATTTTCGCCATCTTCGGTGTCCAGAAACGCGGAGAGGGCAGCGGAACGCTTCACCAGCAGTGTCAGGTCATCCGCGCCCGGCATTGCAAGACAGGCGTCAATGACATCGTGCCGAAGGCCCTTGCCACGCAGAAAGACCTTCATGCGGTCATGAAGGAACTCAAGGATCCCGCGCGACAAAGCGAGACCCTCGTCACCGATGCCAAAGCGACCTCCAGTCTTGTCGTGCAGGACACTTGCCTCCTCGCTCCGCCCTTCCGCTTCGGAGCCACGCCCCTCTGCGGCCAAGGCTGCCCGAAGGCTTGGCGCCCTTGCAATCTCGATGAAGGGAAGCCGGAGGTCGTTCTCAAGAACCAGCCGTATGACCCCGAGCGCCGCGCGCCGCAGCGCAAACGGATCCTTCGAGCCGGTCGGCTTCTCGTCTATCGCCCAGAACCCCGCCAGCGTGTCGATCTTGTCCGCAAGCGCGACCGTGATCGACAATGCCCCTTTTGGCACATCGTCGGACGGGCCCAGCGGCTGGTAATGTTCGCGCGCAACGCGTGCGACTTCGTCGGAGCAGCCTGCGGCACGAGCGTAGTGTTCGCCCATGACCCCCTGGAGTTCGGCGAACTCGCAAACCATCTCGGACGACAGGTCGGCCTTCGCAATCCGAGCCGCCGAGATCGCCCCATCCGGATCGGCTCCCAATGCCGATGCGATCTCGCCCGCCAAGGCGGAAATCCGATCGATTCGCTCCGCCTGGCTTCCAAGCCTGTTGTGGAACGTGACCTTGCCGAGCA
>VYCX01000181.1 GCA_009843725.1 Boseongicola sp. SB0675_bin_26 | reverse complement strand
AGCTATAGATCAGGAATTGCGAGCGCACGTTCACGAGATCTCCTTCCACTTCGCAAATCTCGACATTCGAGATGAGATGATTGGTCCGCCCCGGCGGTGTTTCCGCCCAAGCGCGGCCCGTTGCCAGACGCCGGACACGGTTTGACAGGCTCTCGTGATCGTCTTCGAAATGAGCAAGTTCGCCACGCACCGTCAGTTCGTTGCCGACATCCCGCCCGATCCTGTTTGAGACAATCGGCATCCAGTAACGGATATCCTCAGCCATCAAGCCGACCCCTTTGTCGAACTCGAGCTCGTCCCGGTAACGGGCCTCACGGGAATAGAATAGGCTGACCGAGAACCAGGTTTCCATCTCGGAGCGCGCGATGGCGTCAAGGCTCATGCATTCGCTCCCGGCACTGCGGGGCCTTCTCCTTCCATCATGTGTGCCCACTGGCAATAAAGGCTGCGCTGGTTGATCTCGTTCTGGAAGCCCGCGATCCTGCCCCGCATGTCCGGATGAATCGACTTTGGATCCTCTATCTCATGGTTGATGCCCATGGAGAGGTTCTGCATCACCTGCCGCCCGACATAGCCACGGCCCGACATTGTTGACTGCACCCAGTTGTCGACGTCGTCCTGTTCCCAAGTTCCCGACGTGCCATGTCGCTGAAGATCGTGAATGCGTACCAGATCGCGGTGCTCGGGGCTCGCCTTCCTGTCAACGAAGCACCACGACCAGCCTTCCGTTTCGTCCACTCCGCGAGGGTGCCAGACCCGCATGTTTCCCGACTGCCAAAGCATCGAGAAATTCGGAAAGATCGAACAGTGCATCGGGCTTAGATGCATGCCCCTGAGGTCGCCGAGCCGGGCCCGGGTCTCGGGGAACCGTTCCTTCTCGTAGGCAAGGAACTCCGGCAGCGCCATTTCGTAGACCTGCTCTTCGTTCTCGGCCCAACGTGCGCCGAAGCCGTGGCCATTCCCGGCATTGATCTGGAAGCCCTCGTAGCCGTAGCCCTTCTTCCGGCGGGGCATTCCTTCGAATCCGCTCTCCCAGGCCGAGCCGTGGCTGACCGGCCCGTGGTAGCTGTCGCCCGCGAAGTTGTCGACGGGGAACTTCCAGTTGCATTTGATGCGCCACTTGTGAACGCCAGGCAGGAATTCAATGCCGCCTTCTCGGCGATCCAGAGCCATATCGAGATACCACGCCATGTCGCCGAGGTACTCGTCCAGCGTCGGCGCATTCGTGTCGAAGGTCGCGAAGATCATGCCCTTGTAGTCATCGATGCGGGCCACGGGAATCAGGCCGTGGGCCTCCATATCCAGTTCTTCGTGGTAGACCTGCTTGTGGCCGGGAACGACTTTCAGGTCACCGTTGTTTCCATAGGTCCAACCATGGAACGGGCAAGTGAAAGTCCGCTGATTGCCGCTATCGGCACGACATACGCGGTTCCCGCGATGACGGCACATGTTGAGGAATGCACCGATCTTGCCGCCGGGTTGCCGCGTTACGATGACTGGATCCTCACCCATGTAGGCTGTCAGGAAGTCGTTTTCGTTCGGCAGTTGAGACTTGTGGCCCAAAAACAGCCAGCATCTTGCGAAGATCTGCTTGAGTTCCCGCTGGTAGATGTCCGGGTCCGAGAAGATCGCTCGGTTGATCTCTCCCTTCCCAAGAGCGACCAAGTGATCGAAATGTGGGTTCTTGCCATGGTCCAGCATTGGCGCACGCTCCTTCCCGTGACGTCGTCAAGCATGAATTGCCTGACAGATGGACGAGAAATACAAGCTTTGGCCAGCAAATCAAAACGGGTATCGCTCGCGCGGCTGAGCCAAGTCGAAGCCGTCGTTGCGATCACGGAATCCGGCAGGTTGCAATGGGCCGTTGCTTCTGTGGCGCGCAGTTCACGCTGACCAGGAGCATTCAGGTCTTGAAGGCGCAATCAACCTCGTTGTCCTTGAGCGCTTGCCTCCTGGGATGGGCTGACGGCCGCCGCAGAAATGCCTTGCACGCTGCGAAGAAACCACGGGTGCCAGAAACGGCTCCCGGAAGCGGCGTGGGAGATCAGCAGCATCGGTTCGAGCTGGTTCATGCTGCACGTTCCGCCATTGACGGCGGCAGATCAAGGATGCGCTGCGTACGGGATGCCACGCTTCTTCAGGGCAGTCGCGATTTCTTCCAAGACCGCGGCGTCATCAATTGCGGCAGGCGTTTTGAATTCTTCGCGGTTCGCGATCTTTTTCATTGTTCCGCGCAGCACCTTTCCGGATCTGGTCTTCGGCAGGCATGCGACCTGGATGGCCGACTTGAACGCGGCGACGGCACCAATTTGGGCCCGCACGGCTGCGACGAGTTCGCGCTCGATTCCGGCTTCGTCCCGCGCGATGCCATCGTTGAGGACGAAGAAGCCCATCGGGACTTGCCCTTTGAGGTCGTCCGCAATGCCCACGACTGCGCATTCCGCAATGTCGGGGTGGTCTGCGATAACTTCTTCCATGGCGCCGGTAGACAGGCGATGCCCGGCAACATTGATGATGTCATCGGTTCGAGCCATGATGAACACGTAGCCGTCGTCATCAATGATCCCCGCATCAGAGGTGGCGTAGTAGCCCGGGAACTCCGACATGTAAGACGAGATGAAACGCTCTGGCGCCTGCCACAGCGTCGGAAAGCCTGACGGCGGCAGCGGCAGCTTGCACACGATATTGCCAAGCGTTCCCGGCATGACTTCATTCCCTTCGTCGTCCATGACCCGGATGTCGTACCCCGGCATTGGCTTGCCAGGTGACCCGGGCTTGACGGGAAAGGTTCCCAGCCCGACCGGATTGCCGGACATGGCCCAACCGGTTTCGGTTTGCCACCAATGGTCGATCACCGGACGCCGCAGCTTTTCCTGCGCCCATTCGATCGTCGCCGCGTCGGATCGTTCGCCGGCCAGGAAGAGCGTGCGGAACTTCGACAGGTCATGCAGCCCGATCAAGGCGCCGACGGGATCCTCCTTTTTTATCGCGCGAAATGCGGTGGGTGCAGTGAACAGCGCGACAACCTGGTGATCCTGAATCACCCTCCAGAAGGCGCCAGCGTGAGGCGTGCCGACGGGCTTCCCTTCGTAAACCACCGTGGCAGCGCCGTGCAGCAGCGGCCCGTAGCAGATATAGGAATGTCCAACGACCCAACCGACATCAGAGGCGGCCCAGAAGACCTCTCCGGGCGCGACGCCGTAGAGATTCTCCATTGTCCATTTCAAGGCCACCATATGGCCGCCGGTGTCGCGCACGACGCCCTTTGGCTGGCCGGTCGTCCCTGAAGTGTAGAGGATGTACAATGGATCGGTTGCAGCGACGGACACGCATTCGGTGGTTTCTCCGACTGCGACCGCCGCGCCAACGGCGCCTGCATAATCCACGTCACGCCCGTGGCACAGATCGCAGGTCAACGCATCCCGTTGCAGGATCACGCATTTCTCTGGCGTGCTCGCCGCGATCTCGATGGCTTTGTCGAGCAGGGGCTTGTAGGCGATGACCCGCCCTGGCTCGATCCCGCATGACGCGGAAATGATCACCTTGGGGGACGCGTCATCTATCCGCGTAGCAAGTTCCCGCGGAGCGAAGCCGCCGAAGACCACGGAGTGAATCGCCCCCAGCCGTGCACATGCCAGCATCGCAAACACCGCTTCGGGCACCATTGGCATGTAAATCACCACGCGGTCGCCCTTGCCAACGCCAAGGCCGCGCAGGACCGATGCCAAGGCCCCAACCTGGACCTTGAGGTCGTTGTAGGTGAAACGGACGACTGTATCCGTGACAGGACTGTCATGGATAACTGCAAGCCTGTCACCGTGTCCGGTCTCGACGTGACGATCAACGCAGTTGTAGCAGGTGTTGCAAAGCGCTCCTTCGAACCAGCGGCCGTAAACGCCGCTTTCCGGAGCAAAGGTGCGCTTTGCCGGAGCGAACCAGTCGATGTCTTGTGCAGCCTCGGCCCAGAACCCTTCGGGGTCTGATTGCCAGGCTGCATAGGTTTCAGCGTGTCGGGACATGCGCCGCTTTCTCAGGAGATGCAGTTCAGCAGGAGGCGGCCAACGTCGACACGGATGGCTTCCCCGTCAATGTCGCTGATGCCTTCGAGCACAGGATGGCCACAGCATCGCCGGCCTTGACGGCGAGTCGAACGGTCATCGCAGGCCTTTCCAAAGCTGGTTTGCCGTGAAGGCCAGATCGTAGATCCTTGACGTGATCCGGGCGCGCGGCGCGCGCGACGGGTCGGTCATGGGTAGCGGCAGGTCTGTCGGGTTCATTCCCGTCAGGAGATCTGCGATCTCGCCCCCGAACAGCGTGCCGGTGGTGATGCCCCGGCCGTTGTAGCCGATGGCCGTCCAGAGCCGTGGCGCCAGTTGATGGATGCGGGGCAGATGATCCGGCGTCATCGCGATCTGGCCGTGCCACGCCTCGTCGAAGGAGACCCGCCCAAGCTCGGGAAACACGCGGGCGATCTGCCTTTCGGCCCAGCGTCGAGTCAGGCCCTTGTCCTTCGAACCGATCACGCGGCCCATCGTGCCGACGAGCAGTCGGTCACGGGCGTCGCGTCGGAAATTGAACATGATCGGTCCGGTATCCCATACGCCCTGCCGTCCCGGCAGGATGTGATCCGCATCCGGACCAAGCGGCTCCGTCGCGAGTTGAAGGTAGTGGATTATCGTGAAGACGTCCCCAAGGCCGGGCCAGAGCTCGTCGGTGTAGGCGTTGGTGTCAAGGACCACCGCCTTGGCACGGACGTCTCCGGCGCTGGTCCGAGCGCGCCAGGTCGCGTCCTCGCGGGCCAGCTTCCTGACCCGGACCCCGGTGCTGATCCTTGCGCCCGCTGCCGACGCAGCACGGGCAAGCCCGCGACAGTAGCCCATCGGATTGATCGTGCCGGCGCGGTGATCGAGGAGTCCGCCGTGGAATGCCGCGGTCCCGACCATCTCGGCGACCTCTTCACGGCCAAGCAAGTCGACCGGCTCGCCAAGGCGCCGCCACTCAGCGTGGCGACTCTTCAGGTCGTCCCAGCCCGAAGGCCCGTGCGCCGCGTGAATGGTGCCGGTTCTGGTGACCTCGCAGCGGATCTGGTGCCTTTCGATCAGGTCGAAGACAAGGGACGGGGCTTCGCTGAACCGGCGGAGAAACCGCTCTCCCTGATCCGGGCCGAGTCTCTCGCGCACCTTTGCGGGCGGCAGCCAGACCGCGGCATTCACGAGGCCCACGTTCCGGCCCGATCCACCGTACCCGACATGCCTCGCCTCCAGCACATGCGCCGACAGGCCCCTTTCCGCGCAGTGAAGCGCCGTGGACAAGCCCGTGTAGCCGCCGCCCACAATGGCGACGTCGACGACCTGATCCGGCACCGGAGCGGATTCGAATTCAGGCTCTTCGGACGTGGCGTCCCAGAGGGACATGGGGGCGGAGCGATCCATCGCGGTCACCGGCGGACAAAATGTAGACGCGACCTTGCGACCTATCCGATTACGTGTCAACATAGTGAAATACCGTTTCGAATTTCAGCACACGGGGCAATCGGCGTCGTGACCAGGCTGAAGAGGACGGCAGCAGAGATGGTAGCTGCCGCACGGGAGAAAATAGAGGAGATCGAGACGCCGGAGTTGATCGCGATGGTCGACGTTCGGGACATACGCGAACGGCAACGGACCGGCTTCATACCCGGCAGCGTCCATGCACCCAGCGGCATGATCGAGTTCTGGGTCGACTCGGACAGCCCGTACTACAGGGACGTCTTCGGCCAGGACGGGAAGCGCTACGTTCTTCACTGCGCGGGCGGTGGACGCTCGTCCTTGGCCGCCGCGACGCTTCAGGACATGGGTTTCGAGGCGGCACACCTTCGGGAGGGCTTTTCCTCCTGGACAGAGCAGGGCGGGCCGGTCGAACAGCCCGAAACCCGCGGCTAGAGCCGGCCGAGATTTTCGGACACGGAGCGCGCGGCATGCCGGACGAGCGCGCCGATTCGCTCGCTGTCGCCCTTGCCCAGGTTGATGTCCGGTACGGATACGCCTAGTGCCCCGATCGCCTCGCCGTTGGGCAGGTGGATGGCCGCGCCGAAGCTCAGGACGTTCGGGCGAAACTCGCCGGTGTCGATGCCGTAGCCGCGCAGCCTCGTCGCGGCCATGTCCTTGTCGAGCGACGCTGCATCGGTGATCGTCCGGTCGGTGAACGGCTCAAGCATGGCGATCACCTGGTCCCTCAGCAGCCGGTAGTCCTCCGCGAGAAGCGCCTTGCCGGTGCCGACGCAATAGATCGGGGCCGCCCCGCCGATCGGGTTCCACGTCCGGATAGGCTTCATGCTTTCGATCTTGTCGATGTAGACCACGTTCAGCCCGTCGCGGACGGCCAGGTAGATTGCTTCCTTCGTTTCTTCGGACAGGAAGAGCATCATCTGGGACGCCGCCGTGCGCAGGTTCAGGTTCTCCACCACCGAGCGCCCGACCTGCCAGGCCTTGAGCGTGGCCGCGTAGGTCCTGTCCGGCTCGCGGCGGACATATCCGAGCTTGGTCCGGGTCTGCAGGAGCCGGAACGTGCTGGACTTGGCCAGCCCCAGCCCGCGGGAGAGGCCCGAAAC
>VYCX01000434.1:6101-6593 GCA_009843725.1 Boseongicola sp. SB0675_bin_26 | reverse complement strand
CTTCGAGCCGTTCGAGGTTCCTTTCGCTCCACCTGCCATGCCACTGACCGCTGGTGCCCTTGTTGAAGAAGCGTGCGTTGTTCTTCCAAAGCTTCGCGTCGGCGCCAGGTGCGAGGGAGTCAGCCTTCTTCTTCATCGCTTCGAACCCGGCCGCCTCCAACAGGGAAGGAAAGACCGTGTCGTCGACGCCGATGTCCAGGAAGTCGGAGATGCGTCGCATCTCGCGTTCGAGATCCTGTTTCAGCTGCGCGTAGTGCAACATCAGAATGTTCTTCCTGTCCCTATGCTGCCAGAAGGTTTCGCCGTGGTGAAAGACCGACCAGTACGGGTAGCCGTCGCGCTCCCATGCAAAGAAGCCGCGGGTCAGCCACTCGTACAGCCGATCCTCTTCGGTTGCGGTCAAGAGATCGCTGACCGTCGCGTCGTTGCCCAATTCCGCAGCAAGCGCGCGTTCGGTTTCCAGGTCGGTGTTTTCCTGATGGTTCATCATCG
>VYCX01000434.1:0-6091 GCA_009843725.1 Boseongicola sp. SB0675_bin_26 | reverse complement strand
CTTGTGCCACTTCAAGCCATCGAGCGGGGTATGAGTCTTCAAGATCCGACGATGGGACTGTGCGGCGAGCCGCGCATGTGCGGCTTCCTTTCCGTCGGTTACGAGGTCGAGCCAAGGCGAGATCTCGTTCAGCGGCTGCGGCAGGTCAGGAGTCTGAAACACCAGCAGGGCCGCGATCATCTGCGTCCAGGTCGTGCCGGACTTGTAGCAGGTGCAGACGTAGATGTCGCCGTCTCTAGGGACAAACCCGTCCCAGCGCTCCGAGTCCCAGTCAACATGTCTGTAACGATGGATAGGGGCCCGTTCGAGATCGAATGTGGTCATGCACTTTCTCCTTCCGACGGTTTCCCAATGGGCAATCGGGCGACGCCCTTTCAATGCCGCGCGCGCCGGACCGCGTTTCGGGCGGACATCGCGATAAGCCCGAGGATGACGATCAGGAAGACCAGGCTCACGGGACGCGTGACAAAGATCGTCATGTCCCCACCCGCAGCTCCGATGCCTTGCCGGAAATAGCGTTCCATGATCGGGCCAAGGACCAACCCGAGGATCATTGGCACCATCGGAATGTTGGCACGCCTGAGCGCAAACCCGAGGACGCCGAAGCAAATGGCGATTATCGTGTCGGACAGCCGGTAATTCGACGAAAACGTGCCGACCATGACCAGGCACATGATGATCACGCCCAGAAGCCTGTCGTTGACGGTGGAAAGCTTGGCGATCCACTTCGTGCCGACCAGCAGCAAAGCGACGATGACGAAGTTCATGATGAACAGCGTCATGTAGAGCCCTGCGACGAATGCCTTGTTGTCCTCGAAGAGCGTGGGCCCCGGATCGACGCCATGGACAATGAAAACGGTCAGCATCAAGGCGGTGAAGGCTTCGCCGGGGATGCCGAGCGACAGAAGCGGTACCAGAGCTGCGGGGGGCACGGCGTTGTTGGCCGTTTCCGACGCGATGATTCCCTCGGGCGCGCCCTTGCCGAACTTTTCCGGCGTCTTCGATCCGGCGCGGGCGGAAGTATAGGCGAAGAACTGGGCGAGGAACTCTCCAACTCCCGGAAGCACGCCCATTCCCACTCCCAGTCCGGCGGAGCGGAACAGGGTCTTGGGATAGCGGAATACCTCGACGAAGCCGCTGAGAAGGCGCCGGTCGAACTCCGTGTTGGCATCCTTGATTTGCCTTTCGGAGAAAATCAGTGTCAGGGCTTGGCTCAACGCGAAGAGACCAAGAACCATCGAGATCAACGGCACCCCTGCCATCATCCACGTGGTGCCAAACGTGTACCGGGCCGAGCCATAGGCGGTTTCCAGCCCGATGGTGGAGACGAACAGCCCCGCGCCGAGCATCGAAAACGAGGCGAACTCGCTGCCTCGATGGGCGACCACGACAAGAACCATCGCCAAGAGCGCAGCCATGCCGAGGTCGACCGAGGTGAGATACTTGGACAGCGCCGCAAGGGGCCAGGCGGCCAGAGCCAGAACGCTGACGGCAAAGATCCCGCCGACGAAGCTCGAAGAGTAGGCGAGAGCCAAGGCACGCTGCGGTTCGCCATTCTTGGCCATCGGATAGCCGTCATAGGTGGTCAGCACATTTACGGCCGTCCCCGGAGTGTTGATCGTGATTGCCGGAACGGCTCCGCCATACCATCCCGCTGCATACAACCCCATCAACAGCGTTATCCCGGCAAGCGGATCCATGGTGTAGGTGATCGGCAGGAGCAGCACGATCCCGACGCCGGGGCCAATCCCGGGTATGGCGCCAAGGATGATGCCGAGCACGCTGCCGCTGATCAATGCGATCCATATCACCGGATCGGCCAGTTGCTGCGCGCCAAGTGCGATCGTCTCCACCATCAGAGGATGCCTTGCCAGGACACGGGGAGGTCAAGCCACTTGAAAAGCGCGGGCCGAGGAAACCAGATCGAAAAGCCGACGCGAAAGATCAGGACCATTGCGACTGTCGTCCCGAGCGCGATCAGCGCGAGCCGCGTGCCGCGGAAGCCCGCCGTCGCTGCCACCACGCTTGCGAAGATGAGGATTGACAGCGCGAAACCGAGCACTTTCATCAACATGACGGCGCCGATCATGCAGCCGGAGATCAGCAGAATCCGCCCATAGACGCGCACGGTCTGTCCGACATCGACCGCTTCGCGCCTCGCGACGAAGAACGCTATTGCGGAAGCGATGATGGTCATGATGAGCGCCACGGTCGGAGCAAGTGCAGGTTCCGCCCACCAGCCGCCGGACATTGCGGTCTGGCCCATCGAGCCAGGCGTTGTCTGCCAGCCGACCATTGTCATCAGGACGACCGCGGCCACGAACATTGCGCCGACCAGGAAACGGCCCCCGGTCGGCTGTTCGCTGAACGGGGGCTCGTCGCCCTTTCTCTCGCCTGGCATTGGCGCCTATTTTGCCAGGAGGTTCTCGAACCGGGTGTAGAAGGCTTCCGCAAATTGCGCTGCCTCGTCGGCAGGCATCCACTGAACCACGGCGCCTGCGTTGGCCGCGACTTCCTGTGCCTCGGGACTTTCCACCACGGCCCTTGCAACGCGCGAAATCACCTCGCGCGCCTCTGCCGGCGTGTCCTTTCGAACGAAGATGCCGGTCCAGCCGGGCGTGGAAATGCCGGGCACCTGCTCTTCGAGCGTGGCCACTTCAGGATAGATCGGAATGCGCGCCGTCGTGTAGGCTGCGAGTGCCTTGGCTTCGCCGCTGGTCAGACAGGGCTTCAGCAGGCCACCGCCAAGGGTGACATCGATTTCCCTGTTCAAGATCATTTGGCAGGTCGTCTCGTCGTACGCCGTGATGCTGGAGAACTTGAAGCCAAGCTCTTCGGCCATCTTCAGCGTCTGGAGGGCGGGCGGGCCGTTCAGGCCAAAGACGCCCAGGCTGACATCCTTCGACCTTGCGTGTTCCGCCAACTCCATCAAGTTGTCGTACGGCGCGTCGGCATGGGCCGTCAGCATCATCCCGTAGCCGATGATCACGGCGAGAGGCTCGAACTCCCCCTTCCCGTATTCCGCATTGCCGCGGATTATGTGAGCAGAGATGATGTTGGCGGTGAATACACCGACGGTGTAGCCGTCTGCAGGCTGGTTGTACACGTGGGTGGCGCCAATCAGCCCGCCGCCACCCTTGATGTTGACGGTGGTGGCCGGCACGCCGGTTTCCTTCCTGAATGCATCCGAAATCATGCGGGCAATCGTGTCCTCGATGTCGCCGGGAGGCCACGGCACCACGAATTCCACCGGGCGTTCCGGGTATTCCGCGCGTGTCATGCCGGTCATGGCAACAACCGCAAAGACAATCGAAGTCAAAAGCCTAGCCATGTATTTCATAGTGCTCTCCCTGTTTGTTGGCCACTTTCGCTGGCGGTCCTTGACATGGATCAGAGTAGAGAACTTCGCAGCGTTCCAGAAGAAAGATTTTCTTTTTCATGAGTGAATGCCAGCTTTTGAGCGCAGCCCCGTGAAGGCGGTCGTCACCTGCCCGGTTTGGCCATCTCTCGTGCGGTGGGACACTCAAATTCACTCCGGCATGGGGCATCGATCCTGTCGTGGAGTCGTCCCGGGCTTGCGTGCCGAACGTCTCATCGGCATCACAGCTCGATTTCTGCAAGGTCGTGCCCTACCGTCATCTTTCCGCTCCAGGTCTGCCGGACGAGCGCCTCGAATTCCGCAGGTCCGGTCAGTTCATCGTCTCCTGGGGTGAAGTGCTGGACCACGAGGTGCCCAACGCCCGCCGCCGTCGCGATCTGCCCGGCATCGTCTCCGAACGTATGTCCCGCGATCATGTGTTCCATCAGGTTCGGCTTGATGGGCTTCAGGCGCTCGCACATCCTTTCCGTTCCGGCGCGATGCATGACTTCGTGCACCAGAACGTCGGCACCCTTCGCGAATTCGGCCAACGGCGGGAAATAGCTCGTATCCGAAGAGAAGACCACCATGCCCTTCTGCCCCCTGACCTTCAGGGCGAACGTTTCGGTCAGTGGCGGGTGCACCACGCGCAGCGCGTCAACTTCAACCAGATCGTCCGTGAAGACATGGCCTTCCGTGTACTCTGTCACGGCGAACATGTCGCGCGGATCCTGCTGGCGTTCGTCGGCCATGCGAACCTCTATGTCGCAAGCCATGGCGGCAAGGAAGTCATCGATCAATTTCCTGACGCCTTTCGGGCCGTAGACCTTGATCTGGCGCTTTGGTGACGACACCCAGGTGGTGTGCAGGAACGGTCCGAGCTCAAGGCAATGATCCGAATGCAGATGCGTGATCAGGATCGTGTCCACATCGGCAAGCGAGAACCCGGCTTCCACGAACTGTCGCGTCACGCCCATGCCGCAGTCAATGACATACGGGCGCCCCGAAATCTCGATGACCGATGATGACGGCCAGCTTGACCCTGTCGTCAGGCGTGGGCCGCCCTTGGTGCCGAGAAGGATGATGCGATCAGCCATGGTGGAACTCCGAAGAGGTCCGGTCTAGGAATCCGACATGATCATTGGCATGCATCACGTGGGCGTGGTCACCAGAGACGCTGACCGACTGGCCGGGTTCTACTGCGACTACTTCTTTGCCGAGCGTCTCGGAGAATTCCGGTGGGGGCCGGGTGACGCGGCGCTGACCACGCGGCTGGCGGCTGCCGGCAGTTCCGGCCGGATCGTCATGATGGGCTTCGCGACGGGCCGGCTGGAGCTCTTTCAGTTCGAGGACCTTCCTGCCGGCTTGCCTGGCCGCCAGCTCGCCGTTGCGCGGCCAGGCTTCAATCATGTCTGCTTCGAGGTTGACGATTGCGCCGCAGAATTTGCGCGGCTGAACGCCCTGGGCATGTCCTTTCATGCCGAGCCGCTGAGAATGCCCGCGGGCGGGGTCTTCGCCTATGGTCGAGACGTGGACGGAAACGTCGTGGAAATCCTTCAGTCGCCTCAATTGACTGCCTCGTAGTCAACTGGGGCGCCATGCCACCCTGCCCAGCGCTTCTCCCAATAGAGGTTGTGAATGCGCGTCGAGACAGGCCCCGATCCCTGGCAGATCGCCTGGCCGTTGACGGTGGAGATCGGGAGGATGCCGCCAGCGCTGGACGTCAGGAACGCCTCCTCCGCGGTCACGAGATCGTTAACGGTCACTGTGCCCACTTCGACGTTCAGCCCGATCTCGGCGCAAAGCTCCAGGGCCGTGAGCCGCGTGATTCCCTCGAGGCAGCCAATCTCCGGAGTCACGATCTTGTTCTCGCGGACCACGAAGATGTTCGAACCCGGCGCCTCGGTCAGGACGTCGTTCCCGTCGGTCAGAACGCTCCAGTCGGCCCCGGCGCCGCCTGCTTCCATGAGCGACATGTTCAGGTCAAGTGAACAGAAGTTCTTTGCGCGGGGGTCAATGGCGTTTGCGGGAATGCGGATGTAGTCTTTCGACACGTGCAGGTGAATGCCTGCCTGCCGGTCAGCATCGTCCCTGATGAACACGTACGGGATCACGAATGCATAGAACCTGTTCTGGAAGCGTTCCGCATGAAGCCGGTCACGGGGGTGCGGCAGGTTTGCGCCACGGGTGACCGCCCACCAGACATAGGCGTCCCTGAGGCCGGTGCGCGCGACGAGGTCGTTGAGCAATGCCGCCTCTTCGGCTTGCGCGAAGGGATTCGAGAGCTTCATGCGGTCGCAGGAGCGTGCAAACCGGGCCTGATGGTCTTCAAGGCGAAAGAACTGGCCGCGGCTGACAGACACGACATCATAGACCGCATCGGCTCGAACGAGCCCGAGATCGGTTATCGGCACCGCCGCCTCCTCCAGCGGCACGAACCGGTCAATGACGTATGCCGCACCCGCTGCCCATTCCTGCGCGCGCTTCATCGGCGCATGGGCGGGGTCGCTGGTCATGACTTCCTGCACTGACAGGGGCGAGAGACCGTTCATGGTGCGTCCTCCGGTTGCAACGTGTCGCACACGTCCGGCTTGATGCCGCTGCCTTCAGGGTGAAGGCAGTCGACCCGCACACCGAAAGAGACCTCCCGGTGGATCAGGTCGTTTTCGTCAAGGACCGTCATGTCAAACACGATGTCGCCGATGTCCTTGCGGTTGCATTCGAGGATCCGGG
>VYCX01000470.1 GCA_009843725.1 Boseongicola sp. SB0675_bin_26 | reverse complement strand
GGCCTCCGTTCGTCAGCCGGCCGAAAGATCAGCCGCAGCGTGGGAAAGTCCTGACCCTGCGCCCAGGCAGCATCATGAGAAAGCCCGGGCTTTGTTCCGACTTCCGCACTTCGCCGAGTGACATGACTGCCTTGGCGGGATTCGGCGAGGGAGACGCCTTGTCTGCAAGGGCTCGACTTCCTGCGATCGCGTTGACTCGGACCTGCCCCCTTGTTCAGCAGGTCGACGCACCGAAGTCTCCGCTCATGTCCGGACGCTGCAAGAATCGCTTCGGGGGCGCAAAGACCACCGCTGCTGGAGCGTGGTCAAGGCAGCCGTGCGACCGGCGACCGAGTCGTCACGCAACGGGTCATGCATCTCGACGGGTTCTGCGGCAACCAGCGCGGCCAGGTGCCGCGCGGTCGAGGTGCTCGATGGCAGGTCGGAATCGCGGTAGGTGGCTCGTTCGACCTCCCAGGTCTGCTCTCATGGTCTGTTTCTGATCTTCCTGCACAGATGGCCAATGACCGCCTCTCGCCCATTTCCCTGGAAAGGCAACGAGTCGTGATCGTGGTACATGGCGGCGTCAAGCTCCCTGCCCCGCCACCAACGAATAGCTGGTACTGCGTCCACCAGCTTCATCCTTCATCAGCGCGCCTGACTCGATCAACACAATGATGTCTCTATATGCCGTGTCCTGAGAGCACTTCTCGATCTTTGCATATTTCGACGTGGTGAGCTTGCCTTCGAAACCGTCCAGCAGCCGGTTCAGAATGTCCCGCTGCCTTTCGTTGAGATTCGTCGTTGCATGCTTCTCCCAGAACCGAGCCTTTTCAAAGACACTGGCAAGAATGTCCTCCGCGCCTTCAATGGCCCGATCAAGGCAATCCAGAAACCAGGTCAGCCAGGGCGTGATGTCATGCCCCCCCTTTTGCGTCGACTCCAGGATTTCATAGTAGGCGTCGCGCTCCTGACGGATTTGGGTCGACATGCTGTAATGTCGTTGCGTGCTGTTCTCTGAGCGCGCCAGCGCCATGTCCGCAATGGCCCGGGCAATGCGCCCGTTGCCGTCCTCAAACGGGTGGATCGTGACAAACCATAGATGTGCCGTGGCCGCCTTGATGACTGGATCCGTTTCCGACTCACGATTGAACCAATCCAGAAAGCGCTCCATTTCAACATCCAGCCTGGCGGCGTCCGGGGCTTCGAAGTGAACGCGCTCTCGACCAATGGGCCCTGAAACAACCTGCATCGGCCCACTGGCAGCGTCGCGCCAATCGCCGACCTTGATCCTTTTCGTGCCGCTTCGCCCTGTTGGAAACAGCGCTGCGTGCCAGCCAAGCAGGCGCTCCGCATCAAGTGGCTTGTGGCAGTCTTGTGTCGCATCAAGCGCCAGCTCAACGATGCCGTCGACATGTCGATCCGATGCAACCAATGCGGCAATCTCGATCCCGAGACGTCGTGCAATTGATGACCGCACCTGGTCCTTGTCGAGGATTTCGCCCTCAATCTCGCTGCTCTTGACGACATCGCTGGTCAATGTTCGCAACATGGCTTCATCGCGCAGATCGAAGCCCAGGCCTTCCATCCGGCCAAGAAGCCGGCCTTGCCTGTGGCGTACCGCCGCGAGCTTGGAAAACAGCGCAGCCTTGTCCCAAGTGAACCTTGTCCAGTCATTGAGTTCGTGAATGCAGGTCATGTTTTCCGCACTTTCTGCGGAGATTATAGAGAGCAATCTCCGCAAGGGCAATGACAATCTCCGTAATTTACGCGGAGATTGTCTCGAGGTCAGTAGCTTTCGCGGAACGGACCTGAACAGATTGAACGAGGCAGCGGGCGGCGTTTCCGGATCCACGGAAAAATGGCTCGGTACGAGATCGTGCAGAGTTCACCGTGTTCGGCCGGGCTCGTGATGAAGCCGGGACGACTCTTGCAGCGGCCTGCCAGCGCGTTGGCCGGCTTCCGTCGCTTGAAGCGCCAGCCGCCGACGAGAATGCGAAAGCCCAAGGGCGGTTCCTGTCCCATGCCACAGTCGCCGTACAACCCCTGCAGGACCGGGACGGAAGAATGCCGAAATGAAACAGGAGATGAGCCGGACTTGAGCGTGATGGATTGACAGGGCCCAGGCCGATCACGACCCGAGGCGGTCGGAGTTCAGAGGTTTGAGCGCAGGCAACTGAACCGAAGGCAGGTCGCCTTTGACGTCGCGGGCGGGTCGCGCTAATGGAAAGCCGTCCTTGGGGCCGCTCCATGGGCACGCAGCGCGCTTGGCAGAGCGGGCGCACGTCCTGGGCGACGCCTGCAGCCCTGTGCGGCAGCCGCGGCACCCACAGGCGGTCACGACGGGCCACGAGAAAGCATGGGGGAAAGCCAGTGAACGAAATCGAAACCGGAGCCGAGACCGTCTATCCCGACGACGACGAATTCGCGGTCACGCTCGGAATCGAGGAGGAGTTCTTCCTCGTCGACCCCAGGACGCGCGACCTGATTGCCGATCCGGATGTCGCGATCTTCGAGGCCAGCGAGAAGGCCAGCGGCGCCCACAAGATCGTTCGCGAATTCCTTCGCACGCAGATCGAATCCAACACCCGGGTCTGCAGTTCCGTTGCCACGCTGCGACAGGCCCTGCGCGAGACCCGCGGCACGATCATCGAGGCTGCGGAGCAGCACGGCGCTGCAGTGCTCGCCGCTTCCACGCATCCCTTCGCGTTGCAGTCGGAACAGATGACCACGCCGAAGAAGCGCTACGACAACTTCGCCAGCAGGTTCCAGGAGAACGTTCGCCAGTTCGTGGTCGGAGGCATGCATGTCCATGCAGGCTTCGGGGACCGGGATTCCCGGATCCGGGTCATGACGGTGCTCCGCAACTACCTGCCCCTTCTGCACGCCTTGTCGACCTCCTCGCCCTTCAGCCAGGGCCGGCTGACCGGATTCAAGTCCTGGCGACTGACGCTGATGGGCGGCCTTCCCCGCACCGGCATACCCGGGCCGCTGCATTCCTGGGACGACTACGAGGAACTCCTTGGCGAGTACCAGCGCATGAAGTTCATCGAGGACGGCAGCGAGCTGTGGTGGGACATCCGTCCCTCCCATGCCTTTCCGACCGTCGAGCTTCGGATATGCGACATCTGCACCCGCATCGACGACGCGGTCTGCATCGCTGCCTTGTACGCATCCCTCGTCCGGATGCTGATGCGTCTCGACAGGGACGGCAGGCTGCCGCTCGAGGACCACACCGACATCATTGCGGAGAACCGTTGGGTCGCGCAGCGCTACGGCGTGCTGGCGAACTTCGGCGACTCCCGGCGCCTGAGCGGTCGCACGGACATCGAGGACCTTGTTGCCGAGCTTGTCGAGGACCTGGCGGAAGACGCGCATGCGCTGGGCTGCGAGGTGGAAATACGCCGCGCTCTCGACATCGTGCGCGAAGGCACCTCCGCCGACCGGCAGGTCGATCTCTACCGCCTGCGACGCGTCGAGGGAGACAGCGACGCGGAGGCGCTCGGCAAGGTCGTTGACCAGGGCATCGCCGACACGCGCGAAGGCGTCTGAACCACGAATTGCCGGGCGGTGCCGGCGGCCCTTCTCACGGCGGCTTCCCGGCCTGCTCCAGTCCCGGAAGATCCACAGTTCGGTCCCGCACCGGTCACAAGGTTCCAGAGGCCTGTGCCTCGTGCGGAGTCGTCGCGGCTTGCACCCCGCCAAAGACCTTCGGGCCCGGGACCTGTCGTGCGGTTCTGTCTGGGCCGCCGGACCTGCCTTGCAGCATTGATGCCTATGCGGCGACAGGTGCCCGCGACCACGCCGGGCGCCCGACCGGCTCGAAATTCAACGCCCAGAATGACGGATGCGGACGGCTTCCGCGAAAATACGGGTGACATCGAACTTGGCCAGCGCCGTTCAACGCGCGCGCCCTCTCACGCGGCAATGCCCAGGCAGAATCGGCCCTGTCCCGGTTGCTGCACGGCAGGCAGGACCTCGTCTATCCCTGCTTGCCCGCTTCCCGCGCGTCGTCGAGCGTGCGCAGCCCTGTCCGCGGCGCCTGGACCAGGACGGCCATGTTGCCGGGCTTGTGCTCGTTCCTGCGCATCTTCACGTGGGCGGCCGGGATGTCGCTCCACGGGAAGACCTCCGACATGCACGGGTCAAGACGGCGGTCGACCATCAGCTTGTTGGCGGCCGAGGCCTGCTGCAGGTGAGCGAAGTGGCTGCCCTGGATGCGCTTCTGGTGCATCCAGACGTAGCGCGCGTCCATCGTCAGGTTGTAGCCCGTGGTGCCCGCGCAGATGACGACCATTCCGCCCTTCTTGACCACGAAGGTCGAGACCGGGAACGTGGCCTCGCCGGGGTGCTCGAAGACGATGTCGACATTGACCCCCTTGCCGGTGATGTCCCAGATGGCCTTGCCGAACCGGCGGACCTCCTTGAACCACTCTCCGTATTCCGGCGAGTTCACGGTCGGCAGCTGTCCCCAGCATTCGAACTCGTTGCGGTTGATCACGCCCTTCGCGCCGAGGCTCATGACGAACTCGCGCTTCTCCTCGTCGCTGATCACGCCGATCGCGTTGCCGCCCGCCGTGTTGACGAGCTGGATCGCGTAGGATCCCAGCCCGCCGCTGGCGCCCCAGACCAGCACGTTCTGCCCGGGCTTCAGCTCGTGCGGGTGGTGGCCGAAGAGCATCCTGTAGGCCGTGGCCAACGTCAGCGTGTAGCACGCGCTTTCCTCCCAGGTCAGGTGCTTCGGCCGGGGCATCAGCTGCTGCGCCTGGACCGTCGTGAACTGGGCGAACGAGCCGTCCGGGGTCTCGTATCCCCAGATTCTCTGGCTCGGTGAGTACATCGGGTCGCCGCCGTTGCAATGCTCGTCGTCGCCGTCATCCTGGTTGCAATGGATGACGACCTCGTCACCGACCTTCCAGTTCTTGACGCGGTCCCCGACGGCCCAGACGATGCCCGAGGCGTCAGAACCGGCAATGTGGTAGTCCGCCCCGTGAACGTCGAAGGGGCTGATCGGAATGCCGAGGCCGGCCCAGACGCCGTTGTAGTTGACGCCGGCGGCCATCACGAGAACGACGACCTCGTTGCTTCCGGGCATGCGCACATCGACCACCTCAAGCTGGAACGACCGGTCCGGTTCGCCATGCCGCTCGCGGCGAATCGCCCAGGCGTGCATCCTTGCGGGCACGTGGCCCATGGGCGGGATCTCTCCCAGGTCGTAGAGATCCCTGCCCTCTGCCGATGCCGTGTCCGCGCTCATCTTGTCCAAAGCCATCCCGCGTTGCTCCTTCCATGTGACGCCGCGATGCAGAATCACAGATTCGACCCCAAGTCAATCATTCCGTCGCGCAACATTCAATATACACTGGCAAAAAATTTGAAACTTTATTGCTCGAACTCTTGCCGAAGGGCCAGATTCAGGACAGTTCTGCGCACAGAAGCGGTCGGACGACGGATGACTCCAAGCCTTGAATGCGGCCGCCGGATCCGGAATACGCTGCAACGCGGCGTATTGACAGGGACAGTTTGTTACGCTTTATTTCCAGATGCCGCAACTTTGTTGCTCATTGGGGGGTGCCCATGACCGCAGACAGACCCTGGCTCTTCAGGACATATGCAGGGCATTCGACGGCCCAGGCCTCGAACGCGCTCTTCCGCGACAACCTCTCCAGGGGCCAGACAGGCCTCTCGGTCGCGTTCGACCTGCCGACACAGACGGGCTATGACAGCGACCACGAGCTGGCACAGGGCGAGGTGGGAAAGGTCGGCGTGCCGATCTCGCACCTGGGCGACATGCGGCTTCTCTTCGACGGAATCCCGCTGGAGGGGATGAACACGTCGATGACGATCAACGCCACGGCGCCGTGGCTTCTCGCCCTCTACATCGCCGTTGCCGAGGAGCAGGGAGCGGACATCTCCAGGCTCAAGGGCACGGTCCAGAACGACATCCTCAAGGAATACCTCTCGCGCGGCACCTACATCTGTCCGCCCGCATCCAGCCTTCGCATGGTCACCGACGTCGCGGCCTACACGGGCAGGCACATCCCCGGCTGGAACCCGGTGAACGTCTGCTCCTATCACCTGCAGGAAGCCGGCGCGACGCCCGAGCTGGAACTCGCCTACGCGCTGGCGACAGCGCAGGCCGTGCTCGACGACCTCAGGGCCAAGGTGCCGGCGGCGGACTTCCCGGCCATGGTCGGGCGCATCTCCTTCTTCGTGAACGCCGGCATTCGCTTCGTGACCGAGATGTGCAAGATGCGCGCCTTCTCGGAGCTCTGGGACGAGATCTGCCGCGAGCGCTACGGGGTCGAGGATCCGAAGTACCGCCGCTTCCGCTACGGCGTCCAGGTCAACTCGCTCGGCCTGACGGAGCAGCAGCCCGAGAACAACGTCTATCGCATCCTCCTGGAAATGCTTGCGGTCACGCTGTCGCGGAACGCCCGCGCCCGTGCGGTCCAGCTGCCGGCCTGGAACGAGGCGCTCGGACTGCCGCGCCCGTGGGACCAGCAATGGTCGCTGCGCATGCAGCAGATCCTCGCCTACGAGACGGACCTCCTGGAGTTCGGCGACCTGTTCGACGGCAACCCGGTCGTCGAGGCGAAGGTCGAGGAACTGAAGGACTGCGCCCGGAACAAGCTTGCCCACATCGATGCCGC
>VYCX01000014.1 GCA_009843725.1 Boseongicola sp. SB0675_bin_26 | reverse complement strand
GACATACAAATACAGGCCGAGCAGATCCGCATCATGCGTGAGCGGTTCCATCGCATCTTTTCCGAGGCGACAGGGCAGACCACCAAGAAGATTGCGAGCGACACCGGGCGTGACTTCTGGCTCAATGCCGATCAGGCTATCAAGTACGGGCTGCTTGGCAAGGTGATCTCAAGCGCCAAGGAACTGGAGTAGGCCCGGGCCCGTCCGCGCGCGTCAGTCGGCCGAAGCGCGACCATGACGACAATTCGACCGGTTCCTGCGCTGTCGCGGAACTGCTTGCATGGCGAACGTGACGCCCCGGCCATTGGCCTTTCCAATGAGCATGTCTGTTCACGGATTGCGGACCGGTCTTGCAGGTTCGAGGCCCAGACCGCAATTTTGGACCGTTACGCAGGAGAGCTGAATGATTCCTGGCCTGGATCGACGTCGCAAGTTTTCCGACCTGTCAGAACAGGAAATCCTCGCCCTTGCGATTTCCTCGGAGGAGGACGACGCCCGAATCTACCGGACCTACGCGAGCAAGCTCCGGAAGGAGTTCCCGGGTTCCGCCGCCGTGTTTGACGAAATGGCGGTCGAGGAGGATGCCCATCGCAACGTCCTGATCGACCTGCACCGAAAGCGATTCGGCGACACGATCCCGTTCATTCGGCGCGAGCATGTTTCGGGCTATTTCGCCCGCACGCCAGTGTGGCTGGTCGAGAATCTCGGGCTGGACCGCATGCGCGAGGAAGCGCTCGCCATGGAGCACGCCGCTGCCCGGTTCTACGAAGCCGCGGCCGGAAGGGCCAGCGATGCCGAGACCCGGAAGCTTCTGGGCGACCTTGCGGCGATCGAGGCCGGACACGAATCCGTGGCACAGAACCTGTCCGGCACTCATCTCGACCAAGAAACCCGGGAAAGCGAGAGCCGGGCCGCGCACAGGCAATTCGTGCTGACATGGGTTCAGCCAGGCCTGGCCGGGCTCATGGACGGATCGGTGTCGACACTGGCGCCGATCTTCGCCGCGGCCTTTGCCACCGGCGACACATGGAGCACGTTCCTGATTGGAATCGCAGCATCCGTGGGTGCCGGGATCTCGATGGGATTCGCGGAGGCGGCATCGGATGACGGGCGGATTTCCGGGCGCGGGTCGCCTGTCAAGCGCGGCCTGGCCTCAGGCGTCATGACCACCATTGGCGGGCTGGGGCATGCGCTGCCGTACCTGATTCCGGATTTCTGGACCGCGACCACGATCGCGTTCATCGTGGTGCTCTTCGAGCTTTGGGCAATCGTCTGGATCCAGAGCCGCTTCATGGAGACACCGTTCTTTCGGGCCACGCTGCAGGTGGTTCTGGGCGGCACGCTCGTGCTGGCGGCCGGAATCCTGATCGGGTCTGGATAGGCTCGGACCATTCGAGACGTCGGTCCGCCTCGGAACGGGCCGGCGCCGCCCAGGCTGGAAAATGCCGGGCCGGGAATCCCGCGTGGATGCCAGCGGAAAGATCCAATGTACACGTGGTGGTCTTCCAGGACAACGCGGGACGAGCGGTCAGCCTGGGCTACCCAGCGCGCCCACATCCCAACTCCTCGAATTTCATGGACGCTCGCTGCGAGCGCCATAGGCATCGATTATCCTGGCAACCAGCGGATGACGGACGACATCCCTGGAAGTGAAGTGACTGAATGCAATCCTGTCGATGTCAGCAAGAAGCCTTTCGGCCTCCATGAGACCGGAAGCGATCCCGCGAGGCAGGTCCGCTTGAGTCCTGTCGCCGGTGATCGCCATTCGACTGCCTTCACCCAGACGGGTCAGGAACATCTTCATCTGCATGGTGGTGGCGTTCTGCGCCTCGTCCAGCACCACGAATGCATTGGAAAGAGTCCGCCCCCGCATGAAGGCGAGTGGCGCGATCTCGATCCGCTTGTCCTCGATCAATCTCGTCAGCTGCTTTTCTGGCAGGAAGTCGTAGAGAGCATCGTAAAGCGGCTGCATGTACGGATCGACCTTGTCCTTCATGTCGCCCGGAAGGAAGCCCAGCCTCTCGCCGGCCTCGACCGCAGGTCGGCTGAGAACGATTCTGTCGACATGGCCGTTGACAAACAAGTTCACGCCCACGGCGACGGCGAGATACGTCTTGCCGGTGCCAGCCGGGCCGATGCCGAACACGAGCTCGTTCAAGAACAGGGAGCGGACATAGGCCTTCTGCGCCCGGGTCCTCGGCTCAACCAGCTTCTTCCGCGTCTTGATCTCGATCTTGCCGCGCGGAAAGAGTTCCATCTGATCGGAAGACGGGCCGACGGCCATATCCTCGCCCATGCGAATTTCCGCGTCGATGTCGCCGGGCGTGATCTCGCGCCCTGCCTCCAGCCGCCGGTGAAGTGCCTCAAGAACTTCGACCGCACGGCCGACATCCGCGCATTCGCCGAAGACCGTCAGTCTGTTGCCTTGATGCATGACTTGTACGGAGAGCGCCTCCTCGACCTGCACGAGATTGCGGTTGAATTCTCCGAACAGGTCGATGAGCAGGCGGTTGTCGGGAAACTCCAGTTGCGTCTTGAAAGCTTCATCTTGCGGCTTCGGGTCGTTCAGCGCACGAACGGTCAAATGCTGTCACTCCGGGCATGAAGGGCCTGATTGCCCTGATGCTGCCAAGGGTTTGACGGCAACGCAAGGGGGCCAGGTCATCCCCGGTCCCCGGGATTTCCGGAACGATCCGTGGACGGTGCCGCGACAGCGCCCTTTCCACATCGAACTGCACCGAACGAGATGACCCTGGAAGCGGAGCACCGGAACCCGAACACGCAAAGTCCGGGGAGCCACGGCTCCCGAACCCGCATGCCCGTCCCTGCCGGGATGAATTCGGTCATGCAACCGAGATCGCAATGCCTAGCCTTGCGGAACCTCGCCGGAAAGCGAGTTGCTGCCCGACGCATTGATCCGCACCGGCCGGATCTCGCCGACGCTGGCCTGGCGATCGGCCACGTGGACCGCGTGCAGGTATTCCGACTTGCCCACGACCTGCCCGGGAAGGCGGCCCGGCCTTTCGAACAGGACGCTGACCGTGCGGCCGACCATCGATTCTTGGGCGGCGCGCTGCTGGCGGTTCAGAACCGCCTGCAACCGCTGCAGGCGTTCGTCCTTGACGGCGTCGTCAACACCCTCGAGTTCCGCGGCAGGCGTGCCGGCACGTGGCGAATACTTGAAGCTGTACGCCTGCCCGTACTCGACCGCTTCCACCAACGCCAACGTATCCTCGAAATCCGCGTCGGTTTCGCCCGGAAAGCCGACAATGAAATCGCCCGACAGGAGAATGTCCGGTCGCGCCGCACGAATGCGTTCGATGATCCTCTTGTACTGGTCTGCGGTGTGTCTGCGGTTCATTGCCCTGAGCACCATGTCCGAGCCCGATTGCACGGGCAAATGCAGATACGGCATCAGCTTCGCGACCTCTCCGAACGCAGCGATGAGGGAGTCGCTCATGTCTGATGGATGGCTCGTCGTGAAGCGAATGCGAGCCAGCTCGTCGATCCCGGCCAGTTCGCGGATCAGTCCGGCCAAGCCGTCCTCGTGCCCATGATAGGCGTTAACGTTCTGCCCCAGGAGGGTGATTTCGCGTACGCCCCGCGCAACGAGATCGCGGGCTTCCGCCATGACGCGTCGGGCCGGACGACTGAATTCGGCGCCACGCGTGTAAGGCACGACGCAGAAGGCGCAGAACTTGTCGCAGCCTTCCTGAACGGTCAGGAACGCGGTCGGCCCTCGCGCGGCTTCCGATCGCTTTGGAAGATGGTCGAACTTGTCTTCCTGCGGAAAGTCGGTGTCCAGAGCCCTTTCTCCAGTTCGGATCTTCCGCTCCAAGTCCGGAAGCCTGTGATAGCTCTGGGGACCAACGACCATGTCGACCATGGGCTGGCGCGCAAATATCTCGGCTCCCTCGGCCTGGGCCACGCATCCCGTTACCCCGATCTTCAGGTCGGGCCTTGCGTCCTTGAGCGGACGGAACCGGCCAAGCTCGGAATAGATCTTTTCGGTGGCCTTTTCCCGGACATGGCACGTGTTCAGAAGTATCATGTCCGCGTCATCTGCGCTTTCTGCGGCAACATATCCTTCGGCTGCCAACGCCTCGCTCATGCGTTCGCTGTCATAGACATTCATCTGGCAGCCAAATGACTTGATGAACAGCTTCCTTGGTGCGGACACTGAGCGATCTCCCTTCCGGACCCGTGCGTCCTAGCGGGCTGGCCTCACATTGCCAAGCACCCTTGCAACCTGCATCGTCAGACAACGCTCGATTCCGAGGGGCAATGCGCCTTGGCATTGTCGTTCAAACCCGCAATTCAGGTCCACACGCACAGCGCGATCAATCGCTGATCTTGAACGGTTGCCGGTCGCCAGCATCCTTCCCCGGCATGATGCAGCCGGTGACCGGAGGCCGCCTCAGTCGCGGCCGCCAGACCAGAGGCTGCGACCGGTCATGGCCAAACCTGCAAGGCAGACCACCCCGAACGCCGCGTAGACGGCCAGAATTGCCTGAATCTCCTCGATCGACATTGCGCCCACCGCGGATGCGTTCACCGACACCATCAGCAGGCTCGCGGCAAAGATGAGCCGCGCCACGAGATTCCTGAGCGAGATGTAGGTCGCGCGCATCTCGTCCTCCAGAATGGGCTGAATTTGTGCCGCAATGAACGGCTGCGCCAAGCTGTCGGGCACCTTTCGCAAAAGAAGAAGAAGCACTGCCGGCACGTTGCCGAACATTGCCAGCCCGGCCACGAGAAGTACCTGGATGCAGAAAGCCAGCAACAGGAGGCTCTTCAATCCGAGCCAGCGCCTTGCGCCCGGAGCCAGCCAGGACGCCGCAACCGACACCAGCATCATGAGCGTAGTCACGACGCCGCTCACAACCGCAGCCTCGGAGATGAAGCCCGAGCCGCCCAGAACTTCCAGAATGAACGGTTGCCCGAACACGAATGGCAGATGACCGAAGCCGTAGATCAGTACTGAAAGCACAAGGAGCCATGCCAGAACCGGATGGAACAGGGCTCTGCGAAGCGCCTCGAAACGCTCGGCCTCGCCACGAACGCCACCGGTGCGCTCTGGCTCGGAGAACCGAATCGCGATCATGACCAGCGCTCCGAACGCCACTGCGCTGGCAGCAAATGGCAGGCGCAGGCCATAGAGTGCCATGAGGCCTCCGAAAACCGCGGAAACAGCAAGGGCAAGGAAACTGTAACGCCATGCGCGAATCTCCGCTCCCTCGATCTCGTCGGCCCGACCCTCCTCCGCCAGCGACTCGTAAAGAACGGAACTGTCCGTTCCCGAAGCCAGCGCTATGTGGGCGCCCAACGCGAATTGCGCGAGCGCAAAGACCCAGAATCCTTCACCGAGCGCAAAGAGGGCACAGGACAGGAACCCGGCGCAGGCGCTTCCGATCAACGTTCTCCGCCTGCCCCACCGGTCCGAGAAATACCCCGAGGGCACTTCCAGCAAAGTCGTCGTGACGTCGTAGATCGCGTAGAACAGTATCGCCTGCGCTGCGGAGAGCTCGGATTGCAGGAACAGGAACCAGATCGCCTGCCAGAAAAGCAGGTTCTGGAAGAACTTGAACCATGGGTAGAGCGCAATGTTCCTTGCCGCGCCGCTCATCGGCAGACCTGCACTCCGAATTCGCTTCCGCCGCCCCACCCCTCGTCCGCCAGAGGTCTAAGGCAAGTCTCGAGCGGCTGCGGCGCGGAGCGCATCAGAGCATTGCAGGCACGACCAGGTCAGGTGGGCGATGACCGTCGGCAAACGTCTTGATGTTGACGATCACCGCCTCGCCCATCTCGACACGTCCCTCGACCGTCGCCGAACCCATGTGGGGAAGAAGCACGACATTGGGGAGTGCGCGAAGCCGCGGGTTGATCTCGTGCCGATGCTCGAAGACGTCCAGCCCCGCACCGGCGATCTCGCCGGATCGCAGCATCCGCGTCAGCGCGTTCTCGTCGATGACCTCGCCGCGCGACGTGTTCACGATGACGGCGTCAGGTTTCATGAGCTTCAGCCGGCGCGCGTTCATCAAGTGGAACGTGGATGGCGTGTGAGGGCAGTTGATCGACAGGATGTCCGCCCGGCTCACCAGCTGGTCGAGACTCTCCCGATAGGCCGCATTCAGATCCGCCTCCGTCTCCTGCCGCAAGCGACGCCTGTTATGGTATTCGACCGGCATGCCAAAGGCCGCGGCACGGCGCGCGACGGCCTGGCCGATTCGGCCCATGCCAAGGATTCCGAGCCTTCGGCCGGCAAGCCGCCCGCCAAGATACGCGGTCGGTGCCCAGCCATGCCAATCGCCCTTCTGCATCACGGAAAGCCCTTCCGGGATGCGACGCGTGACGGCAAGGATCAGCGCCATGGTCATGTCGGCCGTGTCCTCAGTGACCACGCCCGGCGTATTCGAGACATGGATTCCACGCTGCCGCGCGGTCGCGACGTCAATGTGATCCACGCCGGCCCCGAAATTCGCGATCAATTTCAGCCGCTCGCCGGCCTGGGCCAGCAATGGCGCATCGATCCGGTCCGTCAGCGTTGGCACCAGCACGTCGGCAGACTTCATTGACACTGCCAGTGCCTCGCGCGACATTGGCGCATCGTCGGCATTCAGCGAAACAACGAACAGTTCGGA
>VYCX01000512.1 GCA_009843725.1 Boseongicola sp. SB0675_bin_26 | reverse complement strand
TCCGAGGGCGGCGCGATGCAGCATCACGGGACGGTGCCTGTCGCCATCCTCGCCCACATACGTGGCGTTGAGTCGTTCCGGCAGCACAAAGTCGACCTGGTGGGTTCCGCACTGCCAGTCGCGCCCGATCGCGTCGGTCAGGACGAATTCCAGCTTCGGTCCGTAGAACGCGCCCTCGCCCGGATTCATTTCAGGCTCGATTCCGGCGGCCCTCGTTGCGTGCAGCAAGGCTTCCTCTGCCTTGTCCCACGTCTTGTCCGTGCCCGCGCGCACTTCCGGGCGGTCGGCGAACTTCACCGTGAACTCGGCGAATCCGAGATCGGCATAGATGTTGGACAGGAAGTCGATGTAGCGGGCCGTCTCGCTTTCGATCTGGTCCTCGCGGCAGAAGATGTGCCCGTCATCCTGCGTGAACCCGCGAACGCGCATAATCCCGTGCAGGGCCCCGGACGGTTCGTAGCGGCTGCAGGACCCGAATTCCGCGATGCGCAGCGGGAGGTCCCGGTAGGACTTGATGCCCTGGTTGAACACCTGCACGTGGCAGGGGCAGTTCATTGGCTTCAGGGCGTTCACCGCCTTCTCCTGGGCATGTTCCTCTTCGACTTCGAGCGTGAAGATGTGCTCCTGGAACTTTTCCCAGTGGCCGCTTTCCTCCCACAGCTTTCGGGCCACGATCTGCGGGGTGTTGACTTCCACGTACCCGCCAGCGCGCTGGCGGCGGCGCATGTAGTCCTGCAGGGTCGTGTAGATGGTCCAGCCGTTCGGATGCCAGAAGACCTGGCCGGGCGCTTCCTCCTGCATGTGAAAGAGGTGCATTTCGCGCCCGATCCTCCGATGGTCGCGCTTCGCGGCCTCCTCGAGCATGTTCAGGTGCCGCTTCAGGCCGTCACGGTTCTTGAAGGCGATCCCGTAGATGCGCTGGAGCATCTCGCGGTTGCTGTCACCCCGCCAATAGGCGCCGGCAATGCTGGTCAACCGGAAGGCGTCGGCGGGCAGCTGGCCGGTGTGCTGCAGATGCGGGCCGCGACAGAGGTCCTGCCAGCGCCCGTGCCAGTACATGCGGATCGGATCGGATCCCGGGATCGCGTCGACCAGTTCCACCTTGTAGGGCTCGTCATTGTCGCGATAGTGCTGCAGCGCACGCTCCCGGTCCCAGATCTCGGTGCGAACCGGATCGCGGGCGTTGATGATTTCCTTCATCCTGGCCTCGATCCTGCCCAGGTCATCCGGCGTGAAGTGTTCTTCCCGGTCAAAGTCGTAGTACCAGCCGTGCTCGATCACCGGACCGATGGTGATCTTGACGTCGGGCCAGATTTCCTGAACCGCACGTGCCATGACATGCGCAAGGTCGTGCCTGATGAGCTCGAGCGCCTGCTCGTCGTCCTGCATGGTGTGGATGCTGATGGCCGCGTCCGATTCGATGGGCCAGGCCAAATCCCAATGCGCGCCGTTCACGGTGGCGCTGATGGCCTTCTTGCCAAGCGAGACCGAGATGTCCGCCGCCACTCCGAGCGGGGTAATGCCCGCCTCGTAGCGTCGCGAATTGCCGTCGGGAAAGGTAAGGGAAATCTGGGCCATCGGCCACTTGCTCCTCGTCGGTCTGGCGCCCACGGAACGCCCGGTTGCGGGTTATGTGGCGCGCAGATGGCGCGGGAGCCTGATGATGTCAACGCCGTTTGCGCGAATTCTCGCGGATTGCGACGAAATTGCACAATCGGCTGGTCGCGTTACGGTGCTCCTTCAACGACCTGCCTTGCCGGCGGCCGCGACAGCGAGGTGCCCCGGCCGTCCGGTGCGCCTGGCGATGCCGTTCGGCGGGCAGGCGATCATGGCGCGCGTATCGCGTCCTTGGCCAAGGCCGCCAATCTGAAGAATCCGTGGACCATCTTCGAATAGGGGGTCAGCAGGAAGAAAGTGAGCACTGTTCCGAGGTGGACGGGAAGCAGCCATTCAGCTGCGGCGCTGCCTGAGGCGGCATACAGTGCAAGGCCTGTGGCACTAACGGTGAAGAGCAGCAGCACGAAGGCCATTTCTCCGCCCCATGTCCTTGGCGCGCCGAGCGCCGGGTCGGCCTTGGTCTTGAGCCAGGCCAGGCCGGCGGTGCCCGCGCACAGGAGGATGCCGCCCGGCAGTCCGAAGAGCTTGGGCAGGCTGACAAGGCCATATGGCGCCTCCAGCCCGAAGCCGTAGTGCAGCACCGTGCCGCTGGCCGTGGACGCGAAGCAAAGCAGGAACCCGTAGAGGGTCGCCTGGTGCAGGCGCCTTCGGGCATTGGAGTATCGGTCCTCGTCCTCGAAATTGCAGCCGTCGCCATGGCCGCCGGACAGGTCCTGCATTGATCCGGCGGCGCGGCAGGCGTTCCAGACCGCGCTTGGGCGCAGCGTGCCGCCGTCCACGAATCGCCAGTAGCGCAGGAGCGAGACTGTGACCGCGAAAAGGGGCAAAACGAAGGCAGGGGCGAAGATCGCAACCATCAGCCCATGCGACATGATCGCATAAAACCCCTCTCCGCTTGCGGGTCTCAAGGCCGTGGCCGCCCAGAAGAGCGCGGCGAAGGTCAGCGCCAGCCCTGCAGCCACTGCCACGCCCGCCCGGTCGAACAGAGGCGCCAGCCCGCGCGGCCAGGCGAACGCCTTCCAGCTGTCGTGTCGCAGTTCGGCCAGCGCCCTTGGCAGGTTCAGGGCGAATTCGTGCGGCTCGGTGTACTGGCAGGCATAGTAGCAGCCCCGGCAGTTGTGGCAGAGACTGGCGAATTGCGTCAGGTCGCCATCCTTGAACTCCCGCTTGCTGAACATTGCCGGGAAGACCGAGCAGTAGCCCTCGCAGTATCGGCAGGCGTTGCAGATCTCGGCCTGGCGACGGGCCTCCGAAAGGGATTCATCGAACATGCGCTGCTGCACTTTCTCCCGCGAGGCGGCCAAAGACCGTGCCGATGGCCATGCCAAATCCGGCCAGATAGCCTTGGCCCAGGATCGAGCCCGCCATGATCTCTCCGGCTGCCCAGAGGTTCCCGACCGGCCCGTTCGGGCCCTGCACTTGCGCCGTCCCGTCGACCTTGAGGCCGAGATAGGTGAAGGTCACGCCCGGGCGAAGCTCGTAGCCAAGGAACGGCGGCTCGGTGATCGGCCGGGCCCAGTTCGTCTTCGGCGGATCGAGGCCCTTGGTTGCGAGCCCGTCAAGTTCGGTCGGGTGAAACGATCCGTCCACGCAGGCTGCGTTGAATCGATCGACGGTCTGGCGGACTGCGTCTTCCGGCAAGCGCAGTTTCCGGGCCAGTCCGTCAATCGTGCCGGCCTCGACCGGCGGAAACACCGACGGCATGAAGAGTTCCCGCGACTTTGCATCGATGATCGCGTAGCCCACCTGGTCGGGCTGGGCCGCCACCAGGCGACCCCAGATCGCATAGCGCTTGGGCCACACGTCCTCGCCTTCGTCGTAGAACCGTTTGCCCGCCTTGTTCACGACGACCGAGAACGGCACGCAATCCAGCCGGGTCACGATGCCGCCGTCGAATCTGGGTGCACGGCCGTCGATGGCCACGGCATGGCACTGGGTCGGATCGCCGACGCTTTCGATGCCCTGATCCAGCAGGTCACGCAGCACTTCGCCGCGGTTGTAGGGCGTGCCGCGAATCAGGAAGTTCCTCGCGGCTTCGCCCCAGGCGCGTGCAAGCCAGTCGATGTCCGCCTCGAACCCGCCGGAGGCAACGACCACCGCACCGGGTTCGAGCACGACGTCCTGCCCGTCGATTGTCGCATGCACTTCGGAGATCCGGTCGGCCAGCGCGAGATGCTTCACTTCTGAATCGTAAGCGGCTTCGACGCCGATCCGCTCAGCCGTGCGGTAGTAGGCGTTGACCAGCGCCTTGCCGCCGCCCAGGAAGAAGGCGTTGGTGCGGCTGAGCGAAAGCGTGCCCGACAGCGACGGCTGGAATCTCACGCCGTGCGTCTCCATCCAGGGATAGCAGTCCTCGGATCGCCGAATCACCATTCGGGCGAGCGTTTCATCCGTCCTGCCGCCCGTGACCTGCAGCAGGTCGTTGAGGTACTCGTCCTCGCCATAGGCATCGGTGAGCTGCCCAAGCGGTCCGGCATGCATGCATCGGAAGTTCCGCGTGTGCCGCGAGTTTCCGCCCCGGTACGGCTTCGGCGCACGTTCAAGCAGCAGCACCGAAGCGCCCGCCTCGCGGGCGGAGATCGCGGCGCAGAGCGCCGCGTTGCCGCCACCGACTACCAGCACGTCGGGTGATCTCGTGATCGTCGACAGGGTCATTGCATGGCCGCGTCTACATGACCAGGCGCATGGCTGCCAGACACGCGGTTCAACACCGCAGACGCATGCCGGCGACACCGAATTTCGGCGCATGAGCGGGGTCAGGATCAGATGACATATCTTCGGTGGCAGGCACGGCTCACGGAGAAGCCGGTCCCTTGGCGTCAGCGCCGTTCCGGAAGGTCGCATGGTCCCGCCTGGACATGCAGCAGCTTGCGTTGAAGGACCGGGCGTGGCAGGGGGACTCCGGCGAGCAGTTGTCTTTGCGCAACTGCGAGTCCCGGCGTTGCCGGCAAGTTGCGCGGCGGGCGGTTAGCGTTGCTCGCGCCGCGCCCGTCCGGAACAACGGGCATGCCGTGACGCAAGTCGCAACGGCATCAAGGCTGGCGGCCATTCACCTTGGCCAACGTGGGGTGCGCATCAATGACCCGTTTCTTCCTGCACGAAGGGCGACGGCTTGCCTACAGCCGGATCGAGGGCGAAGGTCCCGGTGTCGTGTTTCTGGGCGGGTTCCGCTCCGACAAGGAGGGCACGAAGGCGCTCGACCTCGAGCAATGGGCGCGGGAGGCCGGCCGGGCCTGTCTCAGGTTCGACTATTCGGGTCACGGGGAATCGTCGGGCGACTTTCTTGACGGCACGATCGGTGACTGGGCCGAGGATGCAGCGGCCATCGTCAACGCCCTTGCCAAAGGGCCGCAAGTCCTTGTCGGTTCGTCCATGGGCGGCTGGATTGCGCTCCTCCTGGCACGCAGGATGCCCGACAGGATTGCGGGTCTCGTCACGATAGCTGCCGCCCCGGACTTCACGGAAGACGGGTATTGGGCGGGGTTCGACGAGCACCAGAAATCGACCCTGGAGGCCGAGGGCCAGATCGCGCTGCCGTCCGACTATTCGGACGAGCCGTACATCATCACGAAACGCCTGATCGAGGACGGGCGCCGCAACCTGGTTCTGCGTGACCCGCTGCCATTGCCGTTCCCGGTGCGGTTCCTGCAGGGCACCGAGGACGAGGCGGTCTCGACTTCGACCGCACTCCGGCTCGTGGAGCATGCAGACGGTCCTGACATGCGCCTGACGCTGGTCAAGGGCGCCGACCACCGGTTTTCCGATCCTTCGTGCCTCGCTCTCATCCGCCGGGCGGTCGAAGAGATGTAGTCGCGTCGGTTGGCGCCGTTCGGGGCGTGCGCGCCTGTCCTGCCACCTCGTAGGGCAGCGTCCGCCGCCGGTTGTGGTCGATTGTCAGTTCGCTCTCCAGAGGCGGAACCGAGCGTTGGTGGCAATTCCGGCGTTCGCAGATCCGGCAGGAAATCCCGATCGGCTCAAAGTTCGCGACGTCAGAAAGATCGAGACCATCGGAATAGACGATTTCGCCCGCGTGGCTGATCTCGCAGCCAAGCGCAATGGCGAAGCGACGGACCGGCGCACGGAACGCTGCCCCGGACGCAGAGATTTCCCGGGCCAGGCAGAGATAACGGATTCCGTCCGGTGTCTCGGCGAGCTGTCTCAGGAACCGTCCCGGAGTCTCGAAGGCGCGGTGCACGTTCCACAGCGGGCAGGCGCCGCCATAGCGCGCGAACTGAAGCGGGGTGGCGGAATGGCGCTTCGTGATCGTGCCGGCCTGGTCGACCCGGACAAAGAAGAACGGCACGCCCTTGGCCCCCGGTCGCTGCAGGGTCGAAAGTCGGTGCGCGACCTGTTCGAGCGACGCCCCGAAGCGCTGCGCGAGACGGTCAAGGTCGCAGCGCGTGTCGCGCGCGGCGGCCAGGAAGGCACGGTAAGGCATGAGGGCGGCGCCCGCGAAGTAGTTTGCCAACCCGATCTTGGCGATCTTGCGCGCCGTCTCGGTCTGGAACCGTGCCAGATCCAGCGTTGCCTCGATGAGATCGTCATGGGCTTCCAGAGCGACCTGGTGCAGTGCTTGGAACCGCCGGGTCGATTCGCGCTGCAAAGGCGAAAGCCGGAGCGTCCGCGTCTTCTGGTCATAACGACGGATGTCCCCTTCGTCCTCGGCGTCCAGGATCTGGATGCCGAGCTTCCTGCACGCCTTCTCGACGGCCTGGTCCGCGGTTCCGGTTCCCGTGAAGCGCTCGGCCGCACGGTCGACCGCATCGATGTAGTTGTCGCAATAATGGAAGAAGTCCCGGACCTCGTCCCAGGGAGAAGCCCCGTGGCGAATGCCGTCCTGGCCGAGCGCCGCATCAAGCGATGCTAGGCGCTCGTTCGCCTGAGCGTGGGCCCGGTGGAGCATGAGGAACGCCCGTGCGACGAGCGGAGCGTTCGATGCCACGAGCCGCAGGTCGGCATGCGGCGGCACCGCGTCCCCGAACACCGGATCCGCAAGCGCCTCGCGAAGGTCCGCGACCATTCGTTCGCCTTCGCCCAAGGCCAGTTCCTTGACGTCGAAGTCGAACT
>VYCX01000148.1 GCA_009843725.1 Boseongicola sp. SB0675_bin_26 | reverse complement strand
CAATGCGGACGCGCCGTACATGTCGACGCTTTGGCATGATGACGAAGTCGTCGGCGAAACCACCTCGGGCGGGTGGGGCTACCGCGTCAATGCCTCCGTTGCCCTTGGCATGCTGCGATCCGACCTGGCGGTTCCCGGCACGGAAGTCGAGGTCGACATCTACGGGGAGCGATGCAAGGCCACGGTGCAGCCCGATGCTCCGCTCTGGGATCCGCAAAACGAAAGGCTGCGCGCATGACGCGGAATGAAAGGAAGCGGATTGCCAGGTTCGACGGCCGGTTCGGGCCCGCGAAATCGTCCAATGTGCATCCGCCGGGGTCAATTCGCGACTGTCCGGCCGCGGGCGGCATGTCGGGGAGGGCTGACCATGCTTGACGCCGAGGCGCAGCGCATCATCCGGGAGTTCCCCTTGGGCATCGTTGCCACCGTGACGCCGGACGGCGAACCTGCGGCGGCGCCGAAGGGCACGTTCCTCGCCCTTGGCGACGACGCGATCGCATATGGAGACATACGCTCGCCCGGAACGCGCCGAAATCTCGCCAAAGCGCCGTCCGCCGAAGTCGTGTTCGTCGACCCGTTTCGACGCAAGGGCGTGCGTGTCTGCGGGCCGGCCACGATTATCGGCAGACGGGATCCGTCATTCGCGGAACTCTACCCGATGTGGGAGGAAGCATGGGGCGAACTGTCGACGCGCATCTCGCATCTCGTCCGAATCGGGGCGGAACGCGTGCTCCACCTTGCGACCCCGCCCTATGACGACGGTGCCACCGAGGAAGAGATGATCGCGCTATACAAGTCCAGGTTTGCGGAGCTGTACCCATGAGTGCGCTGCCCAGGCATGCCCGTGCCGTGATCATTGGCGGCGGCGTGTCCGGCTGCTCGGTTGCCTATCACCTCGCCGAGCGGGGCTGGACGGACATCCTGCTCCTGGAGCGCAAGCAGCTGACCTGCGGCACGACCTGGCATGCGGCCGGGCTGATCGGGCAGTTGCGGGCCAACGAGAACATGACCCGGCTCGCCAAGTATTCTGCCGATCTCTACCGGCGTCTCGAGGCAGAGACGGGCGTGGCGACGGGATTTCGGATGGTGGGATCTCTCACTGTCGCCCTGACGGAGGACCGGCGTGAAGAGGTTCGGCGCCAGGCATCGCTCGCCCGCGCCTTTGGCATCGAGGTGAACGAGGTCGGCCCCGAAGAGGTCAAGGCGTTGTATCCCCACGTCGAGGTCGGGGACATGGCGGCCGCCGTTCACCTTCCGGGTGACGGGCAGTGCGATCCGGCCAATATCGCGATGGCGCTGGCTCGGGGCGCGCGGATGAAGGGCGTGAAGATCACGGAAGGCGCAAAGGTGACAGCGGTCACCGAGAGCGGCCGGAAGGTGACGGGCGTCGATTGGGAGATCGACGGCGAACAGGGCCACACAAGCGCTGAAATCGTCGTCAATTGCGGCGGCATGTGGGCGCGGGAGCTTGCGGCGCGGTCCGGGGTCACGTTGCCGCTGCATGCCTGCGAGCACTTCTACCTCGTTACCGAGCCCGTCGACGGCATCGGGCATCTGCCCGTCCTCCGGGTGCCGGACGAATGCGCCTACTACAAGGCCGATGCCGGAAAGATGATGCTTGGGGCTTTCGAACCCAAGGCGAAGCCTTGGGGAATGGACGGCATTCCCGAGGACTTTGAATTCGATACGCTGCCGGAGGACTACGAGCACTTCGAGCCGATTCTCGAACTCGCCATGAATCGCGTGCCGCTTTTCCAGACCGCGGGCATTCACACTTTCTTCAACGGTCCCGAAAGCTTCACGCCGGACTACCGCTACTATCTGGGTGAGGCCCCCGACCTTGACGGGTACTGGGTGGCCGCCGGCTACAATTCGATCGGCATCGTCTCGTCCGGCGGTGCGGGAATGGCGCTGGCCGAGTGGATTGACGAGGGCCGCGCGCCGTTCGATCTCTGGGACGTTGATGTCCGCCGCGCCCAGCCGTTTCAGCGCAACCGGCGGTACCTGAAGGAGCGCGTGTCCGAATCCCTCGGCCTCCTCTACGCCGACCACTATCCGTTCCGGCAGGTCGAAACGGCACGCGGGGTGCGCCGGTCTCCGGTCCATGGACTCCTTGAGGAGCGTGGCGCGGTCTTTGGGGAGGCGGCCGGATGGGAGCGTGCCAACTGGTTTGCCCGGGAAGGGCAGGAGCGCGAATACCGCCACGACTGGCAGCGCCAGAACTGGTTCCGGAACCAGAGGGACGAGCACATGGCCATGCGCGAGGGCGTGGGACTTCTGGACATGTCCTCCTTCGGCAAGATCCGTGTCGATGGTCCCGGAGCGCTGGGCTTCCTTCAACGCGTCTTTGCAGGCGACCTGAACAGTCCGTCCGGCACGGTAACCTACGGCCAGATGCTGAACGAACGAGGCGGGATCGAATGCGACCTGACGGTGACCCGCCTCGGTGAGGCCGCGTTCCTGCTGGTGGTTCCCGCGGCCACCGTGCAGCGCGATCTTGCCTGGCTCCGCCGGCATCTTGGGGATGACGTTGCGGTCATTCTGGATGTCACTGCCGCCGAGGCCGTCTTCCCCCTCATGGGCCCCCGGTCGCGGGAGGTGATGCAGGCGGTTTCGCCAGACGATTTCTCGAACGCGGCGTTCCCTTTTGGCGCTGCCAGGGAAATCGAGCTTGGAATGGGCGTCGTTCGCGCGCACCGGATTTCCTATGTCGGCGAACTGGGTTGGGAAATCTACGCCTCGACCGACCAGGCCGCTCATGTCTTCGAGACGCTCCTGGATGCCGGAGAGGAATTCGGTCTCAGGCTTGCCGGCCTTCACGCGATGGACTCTTGCCGGATTGAAAAGGCCTTCCGTCACTTCGGCCACGACATCACCGACGAGGACCATGTGCTGGAGGCCGGGCTGGGCTTTGCGGTCAAGACCGGTGCCAATGAGGCATTCGTTGGCCGCGACGCCGTGCTCAGGAAGAGAGAAGAGGGTCTCAGGCGTCGCCTCGTGCAGTTCATGCTTGAGGATCCCGAACCTGTGCTGTTTCACAACGAGCCCCTGGTTCGGGATGGCGAGATCGTGGGCATCGTGACCTCTGCCAACTACGGGCATGCGCTGGGCGGCGCGATCGGCATGGGTTACGTGCCATGCGAGGGCGAGAGCGCTGAAGATGTGCTGGCTTCGGGGTACGAGATCGAGATTGCGGGAAGTCGCGTCAAGGCGATGGCCAGCCTTGCACCGATGTATGATCCGAAAGCAGCAAGGGTGAGGGTTTGAGATGTCACGAGCGAGCCGGGTTCGGTTGCCTGCGAACGGGGTGAAGCCGTGAGCCGCCGTTCGGGAGGCCGCGCCGCGCGCGTTGCCCTCCGTGCGGCGCCGCTCGCGGAAGATCTGCGACCGGTGCGTCCGGGCATGAAGGGAGGACGCTATGCGCCGCTTTCCGAGAGTGGCGTGAAGCGCATTCACGATGCGGCTCTTGACGCCCTGGAAGAGATCGGCCTTGCAGATGCCCCGCCGTCCGGCGTCGAGGCGATGACGGCAGCCGGTGCGCGGCATGACGAAGACGGACGCCTCCGGTTTTCAAGGGCGCTGGTGGAGGACATGCTGGCAAAGGCGGCGCGCAACATCACGCTGCATGGCCGGGATCCGAAATTCGACCTGCATCTTGAGGAAAGCCGAGTCCACTATGGCACGGCCGGGGCGGCGGTGCATGTCGTGGACCCGTTCACGAAGGAGTATCGGAATCCATCGGCGGCGGATCTCCACGATGCGGCCCGCCTCGTGCAGAACCTGGACAACATCCACTTCTTCCAGCGCCCGATGGTCTGCCGTGACATAGAGGACAATCTCGAACTCGACCTGAACACGATCTATGCCTGCGTTGCCGGCACCAGGAAGCACATCGGGACATCGTTTTCCGAGCCCGGCAACGTCGCTCCCGCAATCAAGCTGATCCACATGCTGGCCGGCGGCGAGTCGGAATGGCGTGCCCGTCCCTTCATCTCCAACTCGAACTGCTTTGTCGTTCCGCCGATGAAGTTCGCGGAAGAGAGCTGCATGGTGATGGAAGACTGCATTCGCGCCGGCATGCCAGTGCTGCTCCTTTCCGCAGGTCAGGCGGGAGCGACTGCGCCCGCCCCGATTGCAACGGCAATCGTCCAGGCCGTTGCCGAATGCCTTGCGGGCGTGGTCTACGTGAACTCGATCATCGAGGGGCACCCGGCGGTGTTCGGAACATGGCCCTTCGTGTCGGATCTTCGTACGGGTGCAATGTCCGGCGGCTCGGCTGAGCAGGCGTTGCTTACGGCCGGTTGCGCGCAGATGCACCGGTTCTACGGATTGCCCGGAGGCGCTGCCGCCGGCATGGCGGACTCCAAGCTCCCGGATATCCAGACCGGATGGGAGCAGGGGATCAGCGCCGTGCTGGCGGGGCTTGCGGGACTGAACATGGTTTACGAGTCCGCCGGCATGCAGGCTTCGCTTCTGGGCTTCTGCTTCGAGAGTCTTGTCCTTGACGACGACGTCATTGGACAGGCGTTGCGTTGTGTCCGTGGGATAGAGGTGGACGAGGACACGGTTTCGATCGAGACCATGCGCGAGGTTTGCCTTGGCGGGCCGGGTCACTACTTGGGCAGTGACCAGACGTTGCGCATGATGCAGACGGAATACACCTATCCCGTGCTTGGCAACCGCATGAGTCCCAAGGAGTGGGACGAGGCGCAAAGGCCGGAAATTCTGTCCGAGGCCCGAGCGAGAATCGAGAGGATCCTGTCAGAGGCGAAGATTCAGGTCCCTGCCGAGCTGGACCTGCGGGTTCGCGAGGAATTCAGGATCCACTTTTGACGTGCGCATCCGTCTGGCATAGGGCTGGTGCTTGGCACGCCAGCGGTGCAGTGGCGAATGCTGCATTCGAGAGCGCCCGAAGCATGAGCGGCCTGCCCGAAGAGGCGCCCGTGCCGGTCATCGCCGCGACTCCTGGGCGAGCTGGTTGCAGGTTCGGAGTCTCCGACCAGGCGCGAAACGGGTGTCGAAAGCGTGCTGGTGGCCGCGTTGTGCAGCTCATTTCGCGTTCAGCATCGCCTGCCGGAGGATGGCATTCATGCGTGACTGATAGCCCTTTCCACTGGACTTGAGCCACGCCAGCACATCCGCATCCACGCGGGTTGTGATCTGCTTCTTGATGGGCCTGTAGAACGTGCCCGTCTTCATCTCAGTCAACTGTTCCTTTGTCAGTTCAAGGATGTCATCGTCCTTGATTTCGTCGTCCCGCATCCCTGCCCGTGGCTTGCGACTGCCTCTTTGCGCTTCCGTCAAGGGCGGGAGCGTGTCGAGTGTATGTTCAACCTTCTTCATATCGGTTCCTTTCTCTGCGTGTTGCAGGCCGTGCCGAGATGATGCGAATCACTTCATCTGGCTCGTCCACTGACCTTTCTTCCGCGAAGGTGTGAGCCACCAAGACAATAGCCAGGCCGTCGATCTGGCCCATCGTTTTCCAGCGTTGCTCCCCGTCCTCTATGCGATCTTGCCTGGAGAGTTGCAGCGGATCAAGAAACACACGGGCGGCGACCTCGAAGCTGAGGCCGTGCTTGCGCTGGTTGGAGAGGTTCTTGTCCTCATCCCATGTGAAGCGCGATTTTGTCATTATAGAAATATGACTACAATGTAGTTAGCCAATCACGTGCGTCTGGGCAGGGCAGATCAGGCAACCTGATAGTGCCAAATGGGATGCGCGCGAATGTCGGGACGCCCGAACGGCGCGTCGGAATCGGGGGGTGCGCCGGTTTCCTCAGGTCGCTGTCGCCAACATGCAACGCCGTCTGCTCGGACCCTCGACCCAGTACCTGTCGCCCGTGCGGCAGCTCCACGCAATGTCGCCGAGAAAGAGCGGGGCTGTCGCACGGTACGAGAATGACTTGAGCGAGCCCAGATGCTCGGCGGCAAGACAGGCAAGCTGGGTTGCCAGAAGCGGCCCGTGCACCACCAGCCCGGGATAGCCCTCCTCTCGACAGTAGTTCACATCGTAGTGAATGCGATGCCCGTTGAAGGTGATCGCGGAATATCGAAACAGCGTGACTTCCCCAAGCCTGAGGGCGTGACGCTCGTTGGCCTTGCCGGATTCCTTGGGCGGGTCCGGAAGCGGGCCTGGTTCGCGATAGACAATGTCTTGCATTTCGGTGATGACGGGCGCGTGGCGCTGATGAATTTCATGTTTCAGCGTGACCAGTCCAAGTCTGCCGCTTCGTCCCCGCATTTCCTTGGCTTCGTGCAGTGTCGTAACCTTTCGGGCGGCAAAGCCGGCCCTGAAGGGCGCGTGAAACGCGAGCCGACCCCCGGCCCACATGCGAACTGGCAGGCCCATGTCCGGAATGAGGCCGCCGGGCCTCGCATGTCCGTCCCGTCCGATTCGGGCTTCGGCCACGGGGTCCCAAAAGAAGGCGAAATGCGCGAGCGGTGGCAGAACGTCGCCCGGCCTGACATGAGGAGGCCTTCCCAGCGTAGCCAGCAGCGCCTGCGCACGCGCGGGATCTATCCGGTCCGTGATGATCAAGGGTTCCGACATCGGTGCGACATTGCACAATGCCCCGGAATCTGCAATATATTGTAGATAACTGCAGGTCGTCACGCTTTCCTTGGTGTTCGTCGTTGACATTTTGGCGTCTTCGCCGGACATTTTGCGGACCGGAAGCAATTGCGAGGCAACATCCGTGCGTTTCAAGCGCCTTCGCCTGAACGGGTTCAAGAGTTTCGTAGATCCGACCGACTTGA
>VYCX01000155.1 GCA_009843725.1 Boseongicola sp. SB0675_bin_26 | reverse complement strand
GGGCCCTTGATTTCCGAAGGATTCCTGTCTGACCCCCAAATGAAGATCCGTCTAAATGCCCTCATGATTCTTGTTTTCGTGATTGTCGCCGCTGCCATTGTCACACTTGGCATTCACATGCTGGCTCCAAAATTCGGTTGGCTCTGCGAGGACGAACTGCGCGATGTAAAGGACTTCATGCTAAGCGGCGCTATCGTCAGCATGGGCTTGTCTCACTTGCGCAAATACCTGTAGCTAGCCCGACAATTAAGGGCAATAGCACCACCAGCAGATACGCAGATACGAGAATCGCGAGGATGTAGAACCATTCCTTGCGGTTCAATCGAACTAAGAATCCTATGCCTATCCGCACCGTTCCGAACGCTGTCCGCACAGGAATTTTCAATGTCAGGGTGAGGAACGGTCGTATTTTCATGTTGCCAAAGCCTCCCGATTTCGGGAAGGTCTAGGCGAAAATCATGCGTCCGGCAAGTATATAATTCCCAAACGCAAGTGCGAAGGCGCTTTTCCAAGGCGGCGTGGCATCGATTGCCTCAAAGTGGGCAGAAAGGGAAACCGTCGGCATGTCGACTCACGGTGACCGCCCGCAATTGGCCGAACCTTGGCGCTCTGTCTGCAAGTCGTGGGTGTTCCCTGGCGAAGCAGGGGGCGAGCGATGATGGATCAGGAACGGTTCCAGGCGTGGCTGTCCCAGGTTGCCCGGCCCGGAACGGCGCACCGCGGGGAAGCCGAGGCAGCGCTCTCGGGAGGCTCGCAGGCACCGGACTCGCTGGCCGCGTTCAAGTCGGCCGCCTTTCGCGGATGGAGCCGCTCGAGAGGGAACTGGCGCGGGAACGGTTGGCCGTCCGGGTCAAGCGGCGCGGGCCTGGCCGGGAGCGGCCTCGTCATTCGAGAAGGTCCGGTCGGCACCCGTCAACCGCGTTGCCACCCGTGATTTCACGGGTTCATGCCTTGTGCGGGTGCATCCTGCGTTCCGAGGCAGGAGGAGTCGACACGGTGACAACGCGCGGGCTTTCGCATCAAGGGCCCGTCAAGGCCCGCTTGACGCGCATCCGCGCGTCGGGTCGTGACTCCGGACCCGAAGTCCGGAAACCGCCCTATCCGAGTGCGCTGTCAATCCCCTTGCAGGCCTCGACCAGGCCCCTGACGGCTTCGACGGACTTGTCGAACATGGCCCTTTCGTCCTCGGAAAGGTCGATCTCGACGATGCGCTCGATGCCGCCTGCGCCGATGACGGTGGGGACGCCGACATACGTGTCCTTCAAGCCGAAGGCGCCGTCGACATGCGCGGCGCAGGGCAGCAGGCGCTTCTGGTCCCCGAGATAGGCGGCCGCCATCTCGATGGCGCTCGTGGCCGGCGCGTAGAAGGCGGAGCCGGTCCCTAGAAGGCCGACGATTTCTGCGCCGCCGTCACGCGTGCGCTGCACGATGGCGTCAAGCCTTTCCTGGGTTGTCCAGCCCATTTCGACAAGATCGGGCAGCGGGATGCCGCCAACCGTGGAATACCGGACAAGGGGCACCATCGTGTCGCCATGGCCTCCGAGAACGAACGCGGTGACATCCCTCATCGAGACGTCGAACTCGAGACTGAGGAAGTGGCGGAACCGCGCGCTGTCGAGAACGCCAGCCATGCCGCAGACCTTGGCGTGGGGCAGGCCGGAATACTCCCGGAGCGCCCAGACCATGGCATCGAGCGGGTTGGTTATGCAGATCACGAACGCATCGGGTGCATGCGCCTTGATGCCGTCGCCCACGGCTTTCATGACCTTCAGGTTGATGCCGAGAAGGTCGTCGCGGCTCATGCCCGGCTTGCGGGGAACGCCGGCCGTGACAATGCAGACATCGGCTCCCGCGATGTCGGCGTAGTCGTTGGTGCCCTTGAGGCTTGCGTCGAAGCCCGCGACCGGCCCGGCCTCGGCGATGTCAAGCGACTTTCCCTGTGGCGTGCCTTCGACGATGTCGAAGAGGATGACGTCACCCATTTCCTTGATTGCGGCGAGGTGCGCGAGCGTTCCGCCGATCTGGCCTGCACCGATGAGCGCGATCCTTGGTCTTGCCATGAGGGTCTCCAATCCATGTGATGTCGGTCTGGCTGAAGAGTCTGCTAGTGAGTCTCCGCTGCCGATTCAAGTCATGCATGCGACCGGGGCGGACACGCGTCGGCCATGCGCGGCAGGATTCGTCAACGATACAGGCCGTTTGGCCACATGGTGGGCCTTTCTGCCGCAGGTGTTCGGGTTGCGGACGCCGCGCGGGAGGTGCAGGTTGCGCGCACTCCCGGCCCTCGCGATCAAGGAAGGTTCAATGGCCGCTCCGCAAAGGCTCTGCCGCTCCGTTCTCTACGTGCCTGCCTCGAAGACCCGTGCCCTCGAAAAGGTCGGGACGCTCGATGTCGATTCGGTCATATTCGATCTCGAGGACGCGGTTGCCCCTGCCGAGAAGCTCTCGGCCCGCGAGACCCTGGCCCGCGCTCTCGACGCCGGGGATTTCGGGCACAGGCAGCGGATCGTGCGCATCAACGGGACCGACACCGAATGGGGCGATGCCGACGCACGAGCCGTCGCCGGGATGAAGTGCGACGCCGTGCTCCTGCCCAAGGCGGAAGATCCGGGGCAGGTGGAACAGGTTGCCGCCCTTGTGCCTGGAACGCCCGTCTGGTGCATGATGGAAACCCCGCGCGGCGTCCTGAACGCGCCCGACATTGCCGCGCTGACCCCGGTTGAGGGCTTCGTTCTCGGCACGAACGATCTTGCCAAGGAGATCGGCTGCTCCACCGGAGGCGACCGGATGGCGATGATGACGGCGCTTCAGGCCGTGCTTCTCGCCGCACGGACCACTGGCATCGCCTGCGTCGACGGCGTGTACAACGCCTTCAGGGACGAAGACGGATTCCGGGCCGAATGCGAACAGGGAAGGGCGCTCGGGATGGACGGCAAGACCCTGATCCATCCCTCGCAGATCGGCGTCGCAAACGCGGTCTTCGCGCCAAGCGAGGCGGAAACCGAACTTGCGAGGCGGCAGATCGAGGCATACGACGACGCCATCGCGCGCGGCGAGGCGGTGGCCGTGGTGGATGGGCGGATCGTCGAGAACCTTCATGTCGAGACGGCCCGCGCCGTCCTTGCCAAGGCGGACGCGATCCGCGAACGGGCAGGGGCATGACCCGGGACGCAAACATGCGGAAGCGGCGGGGCGCAAGGAAGCGCGACGCGAAGCTGCAGCCGGGGCATGGAGGGTGACGTGAAGGCGAGCCAGGGAAGATTCTTCGAGGACTTCCGGGTCGGGGACACGATCCGGCACGCGGTCCCCCGCACCCTGGGCGACGGCGAGAGGGCGCTCTATCATGCGCTGTACCCGTCCCGGCACGCGTTCAATTCCTCCATCGCGTTCGCGCGCTCCTGCGGCCAGGGCGGTCCCTTGGACAACCTGCTCGTGTTCCACACGGTTTTCGGGAGCACGGTGCCGGACATCTCGCTCAACGCGGTGGCGAATATCGGTTACGCGGAAGGCCGCTGGCTCATGCCGGTCCATCCGGGCGAGACGCTCGCGGCCACCTCCGAAGTCATCGGCGTGAAGGAGAACTCGAGCGGCAGGACGGGCGTGGTCTGGGTTCGCACGGCTGGCCGGAACGAGCGGGGCGATGCCGTGCTCAGCTACGTCCGCTGGGTCATGGTGCGCAAGCGCGACCCGGGCTCGCCCGCACCGAAGCCCCTGGTTCCCGAGCTGTCCGAAAGCGTTCGTCCGCAGGACCTCGTGATTCCCCAAGGGCTTTCGTTTGACGGCTACGACTACGGGCATGCGGGAGAGCCGCATCGCTGGGGCGACTACGAAGTAGGCGAGACCATCGACCATGTCGACCGCGTGACCATCGAGGAAGCAGAGCACATGCTGGCCACCCGTCTCTGGCAGAACACGGCCCGCGTGCATTTCGATGCCACGTCTCGCGAGGACGGACGACGGCTCATCTACGGTGGCCACGTGATCTCCATGGCGCGGGCGCTTTCCTTCAACGGCCTCGCGAACGCCCAGATGATCGTGGGCCTGAACGCTGGCAACCATGTCGCGCCCTGCTTCGCGGGCGACACGGTCTGCTGCTGGTCCGAGGTGCTGGAGAAGGCCGCTACAGGCACGCCCGGCATCGGCGCCCTGCGTCTCCGGCTTGTCGCGCACAAGCCCGAGGCGGCCCCCTTCGCGCTCAAGGACGAGGACGGGAAACACGTGGACGGCGTTCTGCTTGACCTGGACTGCTGGGCGCTGATCCCCGTGTGACGTGGCGTGGGCAGGGAATCGGCAGCCGACACCGGTCCGGCGCCGATCCCGTTGGCCATGGATTCCGGTGCTCGGGCCCGGCAGCGCACGCCTGCGCGGCGCGTGCGGGCGCGGGCGGAACCCGCAGGTGGGTGTCAGGCGGGTCAAGCGGACGTGGATTCCGGCCGCCGGGGTTGAAGGTGCCTGCGTTGCTGCGTCGCGGGGCCGTGACAAGCCCGTCGGTTCTGCTATTGAGGTCAGGACGCCCACAAAACGGGAGCCACGGCATGGCCGACGTGAACCGGGGCAACAGGCCCCTGTCGCCGCACCTGACGGTATACCGTCCGCAGGTCACCTCGATGACGTCGATCCTGACGCGCATCAGCGGCAGTTCGCTCATCCTGGCGGCGCTTCTCGTCGTCTGGTGGTTCCTTGCAGCGGCGGTCTCGGCGCAGCAGTTCGCGCTGGCGGACGGGTTCATGACCTCCTGGCCCGGCAACGTGATCATGACGCTTTCCGCCTGGGCTCTCTGGTATCACGCGCTGGCAGGGTTGCGGCATCTCTACTGGGACACGGGACGCGGTCTCGATGTCGCGACCGCCGAGAGGACGGGCATCGCGATCGTGGTCCTTTCCGTCGCCCTGACCGTCGCGACCGTCCTGGTCGTGTAGGGAGGCGCCGATGAGCTACATGACCGACCGCAAGCGCGCAAAGGGCCATGGTTCGGCCCGCGATGGCACGCTCAGGCACTGGGGCATGACGAAGTCCAGCGTCGCCCTGGCGTTTCTCGTTCCCGCCTTCGTCTTCACGTTCGGGCCCATGCTTGGCCGGCCTCATGCCGAGGTCGTGGCGTATTTCGCGCAGCCGTTTCCGGCAATCGTGGCCGCACTGACGATCGTTGTTGGCCTGGTGCATTTCAAGAACGGCATCCAGATGGTGATCGAGGACTACGTTCACGGGGTCCTCCGGGAGTACACGATCATCCTGACGACCTGCCTCTGCTACGGCGCGGTGGCCGCCGGCCTCTTTGCCGTCGCCCGCATCGCGCTATAGGAAGACCGATGGCCGCATACGAATACGAGACGCACGAGTTCGACTGCATAGTGGTGGGAGCAGGGGGATCGGGCCTTCGCGCGACGCTGGGAATGGCCGAACAGGGGCTGAGGACAGCCTGCATCACGAAGGTCTTCCCGACCCGCTCGCACACTGTGGCGGCGCAGGGCGGCATCGCGGCCTCGCTCGGCAACATGGGCCCCGACCACTGGCAATGGCACATGTACGACACGGTGAAGGGGTCGGACTGGCTCGGCGACACCGACGCGATGGAGTACCTGGCCCGCGAGGCGCCTGCCGCCGTCTACGAGCTTGAGCACTACGGCGTTCCGTTCTCGCGGACCGAATCCGGCCGGATCTACCAGCGGCCGTTCGGCGGCCACACGACGGAGTTCGGGGAAGGCCCGCCCGTCCAGCGCACCTGCGCCGCCGCCGACAGGACCGGGCACGCGATACTGCACACGCTCTACGGCCAGTCGCTGAAGCATGACGCGGAATTCTACGTCGAGTATTTCGCGATCGACCTGGTCATGGCCGAGAACGGCACCTGCCAGGGCATCCTTGCATGGAGCCTGGAGGACGGGTCGATCCACGTCTTCAGCGCGAAGATGACGGTGCTGGCGACCGGGGGCTATGGCCGGGCGTACTTCTCTGCGACCTCGGCCCACACCTGCACCGGCGACGGCGGCGGCATGGCGGCGCGGGCCGGGCTGCCTTTGCAGGACATGGAGTTCGTGCAGTTCCACCCGACCGGGATCTACGGCTCCGGCTGCCTCATCACCGAAGGCGCCCGCGGCGAGGGCGGCTATCTCACGAATTCCGAGGGCGAGCGGTTCATGGAACGCTATGCGCCCACCTACAAGGACCTTGCCAGCCGTGACGTCGTGAGCCGGTGCATGACCATGGAGATACGCGAGGGCCGCGGCGTCGGCGCGGAAAAGGACCACATCCACCTTCACCTGAACCACCTGCCGCCCGACACGCTGGCGGAGCGTCTTCCGGGCATCTCTGAATCCGCGCGCATATTCGCGGGCGTGGACCTGACGCGGGAGCCGATCCCGGTACTGCCGACCGTGCACTACAACATGGGCGGCGTGCCGACGAACTACTGGGGGGAGGTGCTGAACCCGTCATCTGACGATCCGGATCGCGTCGCGCCGGGCATCATGGCCGTGGGCGAGGCAGGCTGCGCAAGCGTCCACGGGGCGAACCGGCTCGGCTCGAACTCGCTGATCGACCTCGTGGTCTTCGGGCGTGCGGCCGCGATCCGCGCAGGCCAGGTCGTGGACCGCACGGGCGGCAATCCGGAGCTGAACAAGGCGTCGGTCGATGCCGCCCTCGACCGGTTCGACAGGTTCCGGCACGCCGACGGCGCCGTTCCGACGGCGGAGCTCCGGCTCGAGATGCAAAGGACGATGCAGTCCGACGCGGCGGTCTTCCGCACCAGCAAGATCCTTTCCG
>VYCX01000320.1 GCA_009843725.1 Boseongicola sp. SB0675_bin_26 | reverse complement strand
GGGGCCGGACGTGCCCAGGCGGGATTTCACGGCGGACCTGAAGGACGACCTGAAGACCGCCCATGACAAGATCGAGCAGAACCACCCCGAGAGCCTGGCGATCATCCAGGCCAGCAGGACGAAGCCGGAACAGGACATGACACATGCAAGAACCCTCTGAGGAATTCGACCCGAACGACACCGGCGAGCCGGTTGCAGGCATGGAGCCGAACGACGGCACGAACCTTGAGGACGTTCTCGGACAGGCATGGGACAAGACGCACGAGGGCGGCCCTGAGCCGGGCGACGAACCCGGCAATGCCGGGCCTGGCAAGGACGGCGCGGACGCCAGCGGCGGCAAGCCGGACGAGGGCGGCGATCCGCCGCAATCCATGGAAGCTCCGGCCAACTGGTCAAGCGAGCATCGGGAGATGTTCTCCAAGCTCGACCTGGAGGCGCAGAAATTCCTCATGGACCGGTCGCAGGCGATGGAGGCCGCGCACACGCAGCGCAGCCAGGAAGTCGCGCCGTTCCGGGAGGTTGCCGACAAGTGGTCCGGCTACATGCAGCAGGCGCAGACCACGCCCGCGCTCGCCTTCGACAGCCTGATGGGGATCGAGTACCGGCTCAGGACGGGGACGCCCGCCCAGCAGATGGACGTGCTGCGCGAGATCATCTCCGCTTACGGCATCGCGCCGCCGCAGACGGACGACGGCGGAAATGTCATCGAGCCTGTCAGGGACGAGCGCGTTGACGGCCTGATGAACGAGATTCAGCAGCTTCGGCAGCAGTCGCATGGCGACATGCAGGCCCGGCAACATGCCGAGATGCAGAGGCAGCAGAACACGATCAACGACTTCATGACGGCGAAGAACGAGGACGGCACCCTTGCCCATCCCTTCTTCAGCGACGTGGAGCACGAAATGACGAGGCTGGCGCAGGCCGATCACGCGGCGGGAAAACAGCCCGACATCAGGGACCTCTACGAACGGGCCTGCTGGAGCAATCCGGCAGTCCGGGCGAAGCTGCTTGAGGCGGAGGACAGGGCGAAGGCCGAAGCCGCCCGCCGCAAGCGCAACGCGGGTTCCTCGGTGTCGGGCGCAGGCTCCCCCCGGACGGAACAGCCAAAAGACCTCAAGGCAGCGCTTTCGGAGGCGTACGACCAGATGGTCGCCGCCTGACCGGAAGCAGAACGAAACCTTGACGAACAAGGAACGAGACAATGGCTTCGCCAAACATCTCCGAACTTGCCACGGTCGCCATCGAGAACCGGCGCAGGAAGCTGGCCGACAACGTGTCGGACAACACCGCTCTCCTGAACCGGCTCAAGAAGCGTGGCAAGTCGTCCCCGATCTCCGGCGGACGAACCATCTACGAGGAGCTTGAATACGCCGAGAACGAGACGTTCAAGCGTTTCAGCGGCTACGAGGTCCTCAACATCCAGCCGAGCGACGTGTTCTCCGCAGCCGAGTTCGACCTCCGGCAGGTCGCGGTCGCGATCACCATTTCGGGGCGCGAGCGGCTTCAGAACGCGGGCAAGGAGAAGATGATCGACCTTCTCTCGAAGCGCGTGGGCAACGCCGAGAAGACCATGGTCAACGGCCTGTCGAACGACCTCTACAGCAACGGCGAGGCCGATTCCGGCAAGCAGATCGACGGCCTTGCGGCGGCGCTTCCGGCGACCGCGACAAGCGGCACCTACGGCGGCATCAACCGGGCCAACTTCGACTTCTGGCGTCACCAGGAGAACGACGGGTCGGGTTCGGGCTTCGCGGTGTCGAACGACGGCATCCGCAACGCCATGATGAACATGTACGTGTCGATCTGCCGGAACATGGACAAGGTTGACCTCATCCCGATGGGGAACGCCTTCTACACCGGCTATTGGGAGTCGCTTCAGGACCAGCAGCGGTTCACGAACCCGAACATGGGCAAGATGGGCTTCATGAACCTGAAGTTCCTGACGGCGGACTGCGTGCTTGACGGCGGCTTCGGCGGCTCGCTTGGCGCGAACCTCGCCTACATGCTGAACACGAACTACCTGTTCTGGCGTCCGCACAAGGACCAGAACATGGAAGTCTCCATGGACCGCTACGCGACCAACCAGGACGCGATGGTGCGGTTCATTCTCTGGGCCGGAAACCTGACATGCTCGAACGTGAGCTTGCAGGGCCGTCTTCAGCGAGCCGCATAGGAGGGCGTGACATGAGTCTTGCAGCACTTGGATGCAATCCGAACCAGTCCGGCCCGTCCCTTGAGGACATCGGCGGCGTCACGCTCGGAACCCTTGCCTTCAGCCCGGACGGCGGCCTTTACGTGGCCGTCCAGGCCGGACAGGTCATCAGCCCGTACGCCTGCGCCGCGATCAGCGGCGACTGGGAACTGCGGGCGATGGACCTGAGCGACGACGCGAACCTTTCGATGGCGATCTGCTTCCCGCAGGTCAGGATCGAAAACGACGCCTACGGCTGGGGCCTGGTCTTCGGCAACGGGTTCGGGATCGCGGCGGCGGCCATCGCCGCCGGAGCCATCCTGTATCCGCACAACACGGAAGGCCGGATCAGTTCGACCGCAGCCGCGCTTCACCTGAACGGCGTTCACGCGAGGACCGCGCAGGGATCGGCAGGAAGTCCTGTCTCCATCGCCGTGCAGTGGCCGTCGGTTGACCTGATCGCCTGACGAACCTTTCGGGGGCCGGGAGACCGGCTCCCGACACAACGGAGAACGTGATGTCCTTTGGCGTCATGGGGTGCAACCCCAAACAGGTATGGCCTGAAACGCCTGTTCCCGGAGAGCCTTTGCCGCCCCCGCTTGGCACAGTAGGGGAGAGCGGCGACAGGCAATGGCAGCTTTGCAAGGCCGAAGCCGACATGCGCGAGGGTGATTGCGTCGTGATCTACGGCAGCTTCGAGTGCGAGCGCATGACCACGAACCGTGCGAACGGCAACCAGGCCGGGGTCGTGGTCACTCCCTGCGAGGACGGAGATGCCTTCTGGGTTCTTCGCAAGGGCGAATCCATGGTCAGGACGGCCAACGGGACCGTGGCTTCCGACAACGCCCAGCCTTCCGGCACCGGGGGCCGCATCACAAGCGGGGCCGGTCAGCGCGAGATCGCCGGAATATCGATTCTTGAAGCCAACGCGGTCGCCAACGACCGTCTGACAGCCTGCTCGCTGAACTGGCCCTACGTGGACAGCCGGTAAGTTGAAGGACCTTGGCGTCAACCCGTCATCCGTTGACACGTCAAGCGGGTTCCACGCAGGGACTCGCGGGCGGACGGACGACTTCCGCGAGTTCATGTACCAGCGGGCCGGAGAGGCGATCCGGCGGCATGACGCCGTGGAGATACGCGGCGACACCGGGCAGGCATGGGCGCTGGACGGCGACCGCGTGTCAGGCGAGGCCGGGAACGTCGTAGGCGTTTCGCACGAGGACGTTGCGGCTGGCGAATACGGGTGGTTCCAGGTCTACGGGCCGGGAAGCGTCAGGACGGTCCAGGAGACCGTCGTCAAGGGCGCGGAACTCTGGCCCGGACCGGCGGCATCGCAGGGGGCGCTGAGCAGCGCCACGCTTGGCAGGCCGGTTGACGGCATCAACGTCATGGCGGAAGGCGCGGACAGCCTCGCGCCGGTGTTCCTGAGCTATCCGCGCATCGCGGCAACGGCATCGACGGGCACCGGGGCGAGCAACGTGCCGGACAAGCCGAGCGCCCCTGCCGCAACGACACAGTACAACCTTCAGGTGACCGACACGGGCCAGGCGTCCTGGCAGCCGGACGGCGGCACCACGGACACCGACCCGACGGCGCGGGCGGCTGCTGCGGCGGCGGACGCCAAGGCGGTCGCGGCGCAGGCGACGGCGGACGGCAAGTCGAACGTGCCGGACAGGCCCGCGACTCCTGACGCGGCCACGGACTACAACCTTCGCGTCCAGGCGGACGGGACGGCTTCATGGGAAGAGGACACGGTGCAGGACACCGGCCTCCCGGAAGCGCCTGGCGCTCAGGCGGCGACCGCGAGATACGAGCTTGAGGTCGGCACGGACGGGGCCGCGACCTGGCAGACCGCCTCCGACGGCGGCGGCGAGGGGCTGACCGACGCGGAACGCGCCCGTCTCCTGCCGGAACTGCCCTCCGAAGGCTCCCGCGACAACAAGGTCCCGAAGTTCGACGGCGACACCCTTGGCTGGGAGGTTGACGCCACCGCAGCGGGCGGAACCGGGCTTGACGAGGCGGCGGTGGACGGGCGGATCGACACCCTCGTTCCGCCGGAGAAGCGCCTTCCCGACCTGCCCGCCGCAGGATCGCGGGACAACAGGATACCCAAGTTCGACGGTGACGTTCTCGGCTGGGAAGTGGACGCGGCTGAGGCTGCGCAGGCGGAAGCCGATGACAACGCTGTTCGCATTCAGCATCTTAACGACGTAACCAAAGACCTGTCGCTGACCGCCAAGGCGGTTTGGGTGGAAGGCACAGACGCCTCACTGTGCGGCATTGCAATTCTTGATGAGGTCAGCAATGACAATGTAGACGTTGCCGGTGTGACTTTTGCAAGCACGATTGCCAATCCAAGATTTCCTTTCACTCCACCAAGCACTCAAAAACAACTCGTCATCCGTCTGAAAGACACCGAGGACCAGTCCGATTGGGCATGGGCCATCACCTTCCCCGACACTGATCTCTTGTATCACACCCATTGGGTTCCAAAGGAAGTTGACAATGGAACTGCGGGTTACAGCTACTTCCTGGGATCGCCAATTCCGGGCGGTTCCACGCAGACCAAGGCTGCGGTATACAAGACAACGCACGAGACTTCCTATGGCGGCGAGGTCACGGGCACGTTCAAGGACGGGGTGGTCCCCCTGGACGCTCTTGCGCCCGATGTCCGGTCGGCCATCGCCTCTGGCGGCGGCGACGACAGCCTGATCGAGAAGCTCTACGACGACACGGTTTTGGGAAGCGCCGCGATCTTCAGCGTAGAGGGCGTGACCGTCGCAGACGACGCGAACACGGCATTCTACTTCCGAGTCAACACGACGAGCGAATTCACGCTCGGCAATGCGCTTTTCGCCGCAGCGTCCGGGTCGGCAATCACGGTGGACGGAATCCGCTTCTGGACGCTTGCAGACGGCTCGTTGCGGATCGGCTCGACCACCACGGACAAGGCAGTCGTCGTCTGGAAAGTTGACGACATCGGCGCGATCCGCACGACAATTCAGCAAGCCGGGGCCGCCGCCGGGGACGACGGCGGAATTGCCGACGGCCTGGAGCCGCTTGAGCCGCTGGATGGCGACGGGCTGTCCGTGGGCGACGTGGTGCTGTCCGGGCACGCCCTCCATCGATACGCGACGCCGGGCACGGCAAACGCCTTTGCAGGCGTTCTTGGCACTTACCGGGAAGGCCAGCTTTACTACTTGGTTACCTCCCGCTCAGACAGCCACTTCGGGGCGCATGGCCGCTTCACGGACAACCACGACGCCGCCATCGGCGCGGTCCTGGTCGGCCAGGGCACCAACAACGTCATGGAGGTGCAGATCGACAAGGCCGCCTACGAGACGGCCAAGGGGTCGGCGGTCGCGAGCGGCGACGAGATCAGCGCCGCCTTCACCGGCACCGTGAGCGGCTCTGAAACCACCACGACCCACACGCTGACCTATCAACGGTCCTTCACGGTCGGATCGAAGACGTGGCTCAGCTTCGAGGGGCAGGCCCCGAACTCCGTGCCGAAGCGCGTCGGCACGCACCCGGACGGCTGGTCCCTGATTGTCAGTCAAGGCGGCAACGTCCTGCTGACCCACGGCGTGGACGCCAGCCATTTCACGGAATACCCGGTTGCGGGGATCGACCAGGCGGCGCGGGACGCTGCCGACGACCCCAACCCGGCAAAGGTCAGGGACGCCCTTCAGACATTGACGGCTGGCGACCGTCTGTCCGCAAGCGCGATCAAGGACCTGACGCAGCTTTCCGCTACCGGGCTTTCCGGCATCCGCACTGAAACCATTTCGTTTCAAGACTACTCCAATTCTGGTGCAAACCGAGAGATTTCGCCGGTGTCCTCCAACCCGATTGCCGTAACTCACGGAGACGGGCCTGCGGAAATCATCACTGGCCTGAACGGCAATGATTTTGACATTGCCCCAGGACTTTACATCGCTCGGGTCACGGGCGTCATAAACGGCGATTCAACAGGTAGCCCTACGTTCCAGTTTCAAACTTCTTCTGACGACGAACTCATTCCGGGAGCGCAGTTTCCGAGAATTTTTCACTACAGGGTAAATAATCAGCAGTTCCTTGAGGATTTCTTCTGGCACGTCAAGTCCAGTGTCAGAGTCAACCTGTTCCTGAACAGGTATGGTCGGTCGTCGGCATTCAGTAACATCGTGGTTTCGTTGTCCAAGCTGACAGCCGGAGACGCGGCAGGCAACCACGTGATAGACCCGCTTGAGCCGCTGGACGTGGCAGAGGCAAACGATAACGAGGTCGTGCTGTCGGACCACGAGTTCTACGTGCGCCAGCCGGGGCACGGGACGGCCAACACCTTTGCCGGGACGCTTGAGCGATGGACCGACGGGGCGGACACGTGGCTTGGCACGGCAATCCGAAACAGCGTCTACGGGCAGCGGGGGCAGTTCTCCGCCAACCCGGACGCGAACATTGGCGTCCTGCTGGCCGGGGTTTCCACGGATGACGACAACACCATTGACCTCTGGGTCCGCAAGGCGGCCTACGATGCAGCCATAGGAAGGGCGGCGCAATCCGGCGACACGATCAAGGCCGTGATCACGGCGGACGTTCGCGGATCGTCCGTGACGACTACATCAGTCCTGACTTACGCCG
>VYCX01000016.1 GCA_009843725.1 Boseongicola sp. SB0675_bin_26 | reverse complement strand
GGATCCTGAGCGGGCTCTCCAGTGAATTGCGGCAGAAGCTTGCGGCAGTGCGCCCGGAAACGCTCGGGCAGGCCGGTCGGGTCGAAGGCATGACGCCTGCCGCGCTGACGCTGATCCTGGCAAGGCTTCGCATGGACGAACGCCGCGCATCATGACCGGAAAGGCCGAGTTTTGCGCCCGGACGAATGTTTCACGTGAAACACTGGCGATGCTCGAGATTCACGCGGCGCTCCTGAGGAGCTGGAATCGGAGCATAAACCTCGTGTCGGCAGGAACGATGGAGGCGTTGTGGACGCGGCATTTTCTTGATTCGGCGCAACTGCTTCGGCTGGCGCCTCCGGCGCGTCGCTGGGTCGACCTTGGGAGCGGCGGAGGCTTTCCCGGAGCGGTCGTTGCCATCATGGCAAAGGACACGACCGAGACCGTCCTGATCGAGGCCGATCAGAGAAAGGCCGCCTTTCTGGGCGCTCTTTCGCGGCAAACCACCGGTTTCAAGGTCATGTCCGAGCGGCTTGAGAATGCGGAACCACAATGCGGTGACGTGGTATCGGCGCGCGCCCTTGCGCCTCTCGGCACGCTTCTTTGCCACGTGCACCGGCACCTGAAACCCGATGGCCGCGCAATCCTGCCGAAAGGGAGGAAAGTGCGGGACGAGATCACGCAGGCGCTTGAACACTGGCGCTTTGATTGCGAAACATATCCAAGCGAGACGGACGAAGAGGCCGTGATCCTGAGCATTGGAGGAATAAGGCGTGCCTGAGCGGAGCCCCCGGCCGCGAATCATCGCGATCGCCAACCAGAAAGGCGGCGTCGGAAAGACGACGACGGCGATCAACCTTGGGGCCGCGCTCGCGGAATCGGGATACAAGACACTTCTGGTTGACCTTGATCCTCAAAGCAACGCGTCCACCGGGCTGGGAATAGGGCACGAGCTCCGGGAACACACGACGTACGACCTGGTCCTTGAGGGAGTGGAGCTGCAGCGCGTGGTGCAGGATAGCGGAGTCGAGGGGCTCTATGTGGCTCCAGGCACGACAGACCTGAGCTCCGCAGATGTCGAAATGGTATCGATGGAGCGACGGAGCTTCCTGTTGCGCGACGCGTTGAGGCATCCGGACACGGACGCGCTGGGCCTTCGTTTCATGCTGATCGACTGCCCTCCGGCGCTGAATCTCCTGACCGTGAACGCGATGGTGGCCGCTGATTCCGTCCTGGTTCCGCTGCAGACAGAGTTCCTGGCGCTTGAGGGGCTGTCGCAGCTGATGCTGACCCTTAGGCAGGTGCGCGACACGGCCAACCCGGACCTGCGCATCGAGGGAATCGTCCTGACCATGTATGACGGCCGGAACAAGCTGAGCCAACAAGTGGCGGGCGATGCCCGAGAAACCCTGGGCGGCCTCGTCTATGAGACGATTGTGCCGCGAAACGTGCGCATCTCCGAGGCGCCCGGCTACGCAATGCCCGTAATCGGCTATGAACCGGAATCCAAGGGCGCCTTGGCCTATCGTGCCTTGGCAAGGGAGATGCTAGGGAAGCAAGCGCAGATCACATCGTGAGAGGCAAAACCATGGCAAAGGGGAAGGCTGAACTACGGCGCGGATTGGCGCCCAGGCGCGGGATTTCGGCTCTCATGGCCGACCTTGAGGCGAAGCCGGGGTCCGGACCGGGCGCGTTGCGGGCCGGCGAGACGACGGTGGGCATCGACCGGATCTCCCCGAACCCCGGTCAGCCGCGGCGGGCGTTCGCGGAAGCCGCGCTCGACGAGCTCGCCGCCTCGATCCGCGAGAAGGGGATCATCCAGCCCCTGGTCCTCCGGAAGGACCCCCGCGACCCGGACCGCTACGAGATCGTCGCCGGCGAGCGCCGGTGGCGGGCCGCGCAGCGCGCGCAGCTGCACGAGGTTCCCGCGATCGTGCGCGATCTCGACGACGCCGAGGTGCTGGAGATCGCCATCGTCGAGAACATCCAGCGCGCCGACCTGAACGCGCTGGAGGAGGCGGCGGGGTACCGGCAGCTGATGGAGCGCTTCGGCCACACCCAGGAGGCGCTCGCCCGGGCCCTGGGGAAGAGCCGCAGCCACGTCGCGAACCTGCTCCGCCTGCTCGCGCTGCCGCAGGCCGTGCAGGAGCTGGTGCTCTCCGGGGACCTGTCGGCGGGGCATGCGCGCGCGCTGGTGACGGCGGCGGACCCGGAGGGGCTGGCGCGGCGGATCGTCGCCAAGGGGCTGTCGGTGCGCCAGGCCGAGGCGCTGGCCCAGGCCGGCCGGGACGGCGGCCGGCCGCGGCCCCGCGGCGGGCGGCGGCGGGAGAAGGACGCGGACACGCGCGCCGCGGAGCGGGACCTGGCGGCCGCGCTCGGCATGAAGGTGAGCATCGACCATGCCGCCGACGGCGAGACGGGCTCGGTGACGCTCCGCTACGGGAGCCTCGAGCAGTTCGACGAACTCTGCCGGCGGCTGCTGGTGACCACGGGGACGGGCTGAACGAGGATTTCCCTTAGAATCGCGTCAAGAAGGGGACGGCCCTTGCGGGTTGTTCGAACGAAGTCCGGCGTTTGCTCCAAATGCCCGGACTCCACCAACCAATTGATATTATTGCATTCTTCAAGCATGCCTGTCGTGACGCCTTCCGCCAGGCGCAGACCTGCCATGACGGCCTCGATGCGTGTGTCCGCTGCGGAAACGGCATCGCGCCGGCAGTAGCCGCTGCCAGTCGTTTCCACGGCGTCGAGCCAGCGATCCGGGCCGGAATGGCATTCCGTTGCGATGCGAAGGCCGTCAATTGTCAGGCGACCATGCGCGCCTGGTCCGATGCCAGCCCAACTGCCCGAGCGCCAATACACAAGATTGTGCCGGCCTTCTTGTCCTGGCCGCGCGTGGTTCGAGATTTCATAGGCAGGAAATCCTGCCGCCTCTGTCATGTCCTGCGTGATGTTGAACATGTCCAGGGAGCGGCCCTCGTCCGGAAGTCCCGGCAGACGGCCGGCAGCGTGACGGTCGCCGAACGCCGTGCCTGGCTCGATCGCAAGCTGGTAGAGTGACACGTGATCGGCGGCGAGTTCGAGTGCTTCTGCAAGCTCCGCCTCCCATTCCGCGGCCGTCTGGTTCTGGCGGGCGTAGATCAGGTCGAAAGACACGCGTGGAAACACGGATCGCGCGATTTCGTAGGCAGCGATGGCCTCGGCGCTCGTGTGAAGACGGCCAAGCGCCCTCAGGTCCGGATTCCGAAGCGACTGGATGCCAAGCGAGAGGCGATTGACGCCAGCCTTGGCGTAGGCGCGAAAACGGCCGGCTTCGACCGAGGTCGGGTTGGCCTCAAGCGTGATCTCGATGTCGTCGGCGGGGGTCCATGCATCCATTGCCGCCTCGACGATGCTGGCGACGGTCTCAGCCGCCATGAGACTCGGCGTGCCGCCGCCGAAGAAAATCGAACCCAGCCTGCGAGGACCGGCCTCTTCCCGGATTCTCGTGACTTCCTTCAGGAACGCTTTCTGCCAGCGTGGGTGGTCGACGGATGCGGCGACATGGCTGTTGAAATCGCAATAGGGACACTTTGCCTGACAGAACGGCCAATGAACATAGAGCCCAAAGCCCCTATCCATGCAGAAATACCGCCTTCAGCTTCCGGAATGCATCGGCGCGGTGGCTGATGCGGTTCTTTTCCATGCGGCTCATCTGACCGAACGTGATGTCATGGCCATCGGGCTGGAAAATCGGGTCATATCCATGGCCTTTGTCGCCACGCATGGGCCACGTGATCCGGCCGTTCATGTGCCCTTCGAATGTCTCGCTGTGCCCGTCAGGCCAGGCAAGCACGAAGGTGCAGCAAAACCGGGCGATCCAGGGCTGTGCCGCGCCGGAATCGACAAGCGCGTTGTAGGCGCGGGTCATTGCGAGCACGAAGTCGCGTCCGCCGGGCGTCTCGGCCCAATCTGCCGTATGTACGCCTGGCGCGCCGTCAAGGGCATTGATCTCGAGCCCGGAATCGTCGGCAAGCGCGGGCAGCCCGGTGGCGCGGGACGCGGCATGTGCCTTGATCCGGGCGTTCGCGATGAAGTCAGTGCCGGTTTCTTCCGGTTCATGGAGACCCAGGCCGGCCGCCCCGATGACTTGGATGGCGTGGCCACTGAGCAAGTCGGCGATCTCTTCGAGCTTTCCCGAATTGTGTGTCGCGACCAGAAGGCGGTCGCCGGCAAGGCGGCGCATCAGGCGGTGGCGTCCTTTTGTGCGGCGACAAGGGCTTGGGCGCCAAGACCGGCAAGGTCGAGCAACGCGGACATTTCGTCACGCGAGAACGTCTCCCCTTCCGCCGACGTCTGGACTTCGACAAGACGGCCTGCACCTGTCATGACGAAGTTGCCGTCAACGCTTGCCTCGCTGTCTTCAGGATAGTCCAGGTCCAGGATCGGCTGGCCGCCGTAGACGCCGCAGGACACGGCTGCAACGTGATCCTTGACCGGATCGGCTGTGACCTGACCGGACTTCAAAAGCTCGTTGGCCGCAAGACGCAATGCAACCCAGCCGCCGGTAATGGATGCACAGCGCGTGCCGCCATCGGCCTGCAGGACATCGCAGTCGACGACGATCTGGCGTTCGCCGAGCGCGGAACGGTCCACGCAGGCGCGAAGGGCCCGGCCAATGAGGCGCTGAATTTCCTGCGTGCGTCCGGACTGACCCGTCTTGGCCTCGCGACGGCCGCGCGAATGCGTTGCGCGAGGCAGCATGCCGTATTCCGCGGTCACCCAGCCAAGCCCGGAGTTCTTCATCCAGAACGGTATCCGGCCATCGATCGACGCGGTGCACAGAACCTGCGTGTCGCCGCACTTGATCAGGCATGATCCTTCCGCATGACGCGTGACGCCCGCTTCGATGGACACGCTGCGCATCTCGTCGTTCTTTCGTCCCGAGGGCCGCATGGGAATTCTCCGGTTTGGACGGGACGCTTGATAGTTGCGGGACCGGACTGCATCAACCCCGATTGACCTTGTGTGCCGCTTCAATTTAATTGCAGCGCCCTGACATCCCGACCGACCCATGACCGACGCAGGACAGCTTCTGAATGAGATGAACGAGCGCTCGCGCGAAGTGTTTCGACGGGTCGTGGAGGGATATCTGGAAACCGGCGATCCGGTGGGCTCGCGCAGGCTCACGCGGGAACTGAACGAGAAGGTCAGCGCTGCGACGGTCAGAAACGTCATGCAGGATCTGGAATATCTTGGGCTTCTGGATTCGCCGCATTCCTCTGCAGGGCGATTCCCGACCGAGTCCGGACTGCGACTCTTCGTCGACGGAATGATGGAAGTGCGGGATCCGTCAAGCCAGGATCGGGAGGCCATAGAGTCCGAACTGCAGTCGACCGACGAAAGCGTCGTGACCTTGCTTGACCGGGTTGGTTCGGCCCTGTCGGGCGTGACCCAGGGCGCATCTCTCGTGTTGGCGCCGAAGCACGATGCAGCGGTGCGGCACATAGAGTTCATCAGCCTGGCGGCCGATCGCGCCATGGTGGTGCTGGTCTTCGAGGACGGACATGTCGAGAACAGGCTGTTCTCGCCGCCGCCGGGACAGACTGCAAGCAGTTTTCGAGAGGCCGCGAACTTCCTGAACGCCGCATTGGCCGGCCATACGCTTTCGGAACTCGGCGAAGTCTTCCAAAGGGAGATCCAGCAGCATCGACAGAAGCTCAATGAACTGGCAAGGGACCTGGTCGAAAGCGGAACGGTGATCTGGGAGAATGAGGGAACCGACTATGAACGCCTGATCGTGCGGGGCCGTTCCAACTTGCTGGCCGGAAGTGCGGAGGAGGAGGACCTGGAGCGGATCCGGCGCCTGTTCGACGACCTGGAACGCAAGCGCGACATTGCGGAGTTTCTCGAGCTGACGGACGCGGGGGAGGGCGTGCGCATTTTCATCGGATCGGAAAACAAGCTTTTTTCACTTTCCGGTTCCTCTTTGGTCGTCTCTCCCTATATGAACTCCGATCGACGGATCATCGGAGCCGTTGGAGTGATCGGACCGACCCGTCTCAACTATGGACGGATCGTCCCAATAGTGGATTACACGGCGCAGCTGGTGGGCCGGCTGTTTACGGATTGAGGGCAGCAATGAACGACGCAAAGACGAAAAGGTCGGGGGCCGAGGAAGAGATCCTCCAGACGGCGGAAAGGATTTCCGGTTCCGACGAGGAACTGATCGACATCACTTCGCCCGATGCGCTTGAAGACCCGTCCGACGACGAGAGAATGGCCGCGCTGGAGACGGAGCGGGATGCGCTGAAGGACAAGTTCATGCGCGCGCTCGCGGAGGCCGAAAACGCGCGGAAGAGATCGGAGCGGGACCGGCGCGAGGCAGAGCGGTATGGCGGATCCAGGCTGGCACGGGACATGCTTCCGGTCTTCGACAACATGAAGCGTGCCGTGGCGGCGGTGCCTGACGATGCCCGGGAGGCAAACAAGGCGTTGATCGAAGGCGTCGAGCTGACGATGCGCGAACTCCTCAACGTGCTCGGCAAGCACGGCGTCAGCGTGATATCGCCCGAAGTCGGGGACCGGTTCGACCCGCAGCTTCACGAGGCGATGTTCGAGGCCCCGCTGCCCGGCACCGTGGCTGGCGAGGTCATTCAGGTCGAGGCCGACGGCTTCATCTTGCACGACCGCCTGCTGCGACCCGCCAAGGTTGGCGTGAGCTCGACGCCGGCGTCGTGAACCCGTGACTTTTGCCCGCGGGCCAGGCTGCCGGGGCGCGGCCACGACGCGACCAGACGGCTAATCGGACCTTTCAGCTGAAAATCTCCCGACGGCATCGCGCAGGCCCCTGAAAAGGCG
>VYCX01000288.1 GCA_009843725.1 Boseongicola sp. SB0675_bin_26 | reverse complement strand
GTATGAAGGAAGAACAGAACGGGAATAACCTACCCCATATCAGAAACGCACCCGTATGGGCAGGCCGATCACGATGGCCACGAGGCTTGCGAAGAGGCCCGCCAGGGGAAGGGAAACCCAGAAGGAAACGCCCGCCTTGGTGACCAGGATGGCCGACACGTAGGCGCCTATCAGGGCGAACGCGCCCTGCCCGATGTTGATCCGGCCGATGTAGAACGTCAGCCAGACGCCGGCGCTCGCGACGGACAGCAGCGCCACGGATGTCAGCGTGAAGTAGAAGTTCCAGAGCCCGGTCACGGCAATGAGAACGGGGATGATCCAGAAGACTCCAACGAGGAACGCGGCGACGTAGGCCAGCGCCCGCAGCCGACGCGCGTCAAGGTGGTTCATCGCGCTATCCCCACGGCTTGCCCATGAGTCCCTGCGGGCGGATTGCCAGGAAGATCATGAGCGCAACGAAAATGACGAGATAGGTGATGTCCCCGTACTGGGAAAGCACGGCAAGCCCGACAGCCTCGAGCATGCCCAGGATGAAGCCGCCGAGGATCGCGCCGGAGATCACGCCGGCCCCGCCGATCATGACCATCATGAACGCCTTGATCGACGTGGGGCCGCCCATGCCGAGATTGACGCCGGTGATCGTCACGAGCAAGCCGCCGACGAGGCCCGCCAGCATGGCGCCCAGGGCGAACCCGATCATCGAATACCGGTTGACGTTCACGCCCATCAGTTGGGCGGCAACCCGATCCTGGGCCAGGGCCCTGAGGGCCCGGCCTGTCCTGCTGAAATGCATGAAGGCGATGAACGCGGCGATGGAGACCATCGCGAGAAAGCAGATCAGGATCCGGTCGTACGGCATGATGATCCTGAAGTCCCAGTTCAGGACGCCGTCGACGATCTTCGGGACGCCGCGCTGCTTTTCCCCGAAGACCAGCAGGATCATCGCATCGAGCAGGAAGGCTATTCCCGCCGCCAGCAGCATGGTGCTCTCTTCCCTTGCCGAGCGACGAATCACGGGGCCGAACAGGAACTTCTCTATCAGTGCGCCGAGTACAGCGAGCGTCACGCACGACATCAGGAGAGCGAGCACGAACGGCAGCCCGAACTGGCCGTAGAACGTGTAGGTGACAAATCCGCCGATGACGTACATCTGGCCATGGGCGAAGTTCAGCACGTTCATCAGGGCGAAAATCAGCGTCAGCCCGAGCGCGATCATCGCGTATTGCGAGCCGAGATAGATCCCGTTCGCCATTACCTGTTCCATGAGAGCGTCCCGTTCCGAAAATGCACCGGACCGGAGGTTCCGGTCCGGTGCGCAAGCCCGAAGCTGCAGCCTAGCCTAGCCTAGTCGACTTCGGCAACAAAGAGCGTTTCGAACGCTCCGTCCTGGTAGACGTTCACGACCAGGGGAACCGCGATCTGCCGTCGCTGCCCGAATGACGAAACGCCGACGTAGCGCATCACGGCATCGCCCTTCATGTAGGGGTTGGGCGCCTCGAACGTGTCGATCGTCTGCTTGAAGGCCTCGACATCGTCGATGGCTGCCGGATTCGCCGCCAGCGTCGCCAGGATGTACTCGAGGGCGTAGACCTTAGTGTTCGACTCGTCGTTGTATTCGCCGAACATGTCCGTGTATCTCGCGACGAACTCGTTCATCATGTCGGACGCGATTTCCGGCGTGGACGCGCCGCCGACGGAAATGAACCCGTTAGCGAGGTCGCCAGCGCCCTCGCGCAGCACCTGGGCATCCTGGGCGGTCTCCGTCGATATGATGCCCTGGAAGCCCAGTTCGCGCGCGGACCGAAGCAGTTGCGGCGCGTTGGCGGGCGTCACGCCCGAAAGCACGAGCAGGTCGGGATTCGTGCGGATCACGGGAGTAAGGACAGGAGTGAAGTCCGTGGTGTCCACCTGGTAGGTCACGTTGGCGGAAACCACTTCAAGCCCCAGCGCCTCCGCCGCCTCGCGGCCGCTGTCACGCTGGCTCAGCGGGTCGGATTCGATGGCGGCGATGAAGGCAGCGGTCTTCACGCCCCGTTCTTCCATCAGGTACTTGTAGATGGCCGGGCCCGACTGGTAGTTGGCAACCATTCCGAGAACGGCATTCGATGCCGGAGCCGTGTACAGGGGCTTCGGAAAGGCATAGGGGAAGTAGATTATTCCGGTCGCCTCGGCGACGGGACGGACGGCGGCCGCACCGTCGTCAACGTTCGGTCCGACCACATAGTGAATTCCTTCCTGGGCCATCTTTTCCATGCCGGCAATCGCTCGCTTCGGGTCCTTCTGGTCGTCGAAAGAAACGATCTCGATGTCGTAAGTGACATCGCCGATCTTGTATCCGCCGGTCTCGTTGATCCATGCCGCGCGGGTTTCCATCGAACGCTGGTTCGATATCCCCCATGCAGCCGCCGGTCCGCTCGTGACACCGACGAATCCGATCTTGAGAACCGGGTTGTCCGCCAGGGCGGTCGTTCCCTGTATGGCCGACAGCGCAAGCGCCGCGGTCATGGCCGTAAGCATGTTTCTGCGTCTCATATCCCCCTCCAAGGTGGTTTTGGGTTGTTGGCACAATGCAGGTCGCGGGACCCGTTCGAAGACTCCAAGTGAGCAACCTCTTGCATGGCCATCTCATATTGTCAACAATTTTGAGTCATATTGTTGACGAGCACGTTGACAAATTCCGGGCGGTGGCTTGAAATGCCGTGCGGGCGGTAGAACGGAGGAGTGGTTCCAGGATGGGCGCGTCAGCGGAACTGGCCAGGTCCAGGCGGGCAGACAGGTCCATGCCCGACCGGGTTGACGAGGCTTACATCGTCGAACGCATCTACAGTGCAGTCATGGAGCATCGGCTTCCGCCTGCCCAGAAGCTGAGCGAGCTCAAGCTGTGCGAGGCATTCGGCGTGGGACGGATGCGTGTCAGGCGGGCTTTGCTGCTCCTGTCGGACCAGGGAATCGTGGAACTGGAATCAAACCGAGGCGCGTTTGTTGCAAGCCCAAGCAGAACCGAGGCGAACGAGATCTTCGATGCGCGGTCGGTTCTGGAGCCGGCGATCGCGAAACAGGTTGCGGCGGAAATCAGCAGTGCAAACCTGGCAATGCTGAAGCAGCATGTCCTTCTGGAGGACGAGGCAAGGGAAAGCGGCAAGGGAGCGGATCTCATCCGGCTGTCCGGCGAGTTTCATGTGAAGCTCGCGCTTGCATCCGGGAACTCCGTGCTGAGACGCGTTGTCCGCGAGCTCGTGACGAGATCGTCGCTGATTGTCGGACTGTATGGCACCTCGAACCGCACGGTCTGCCCGGACCATGAGCACTCGGACATGCTGGGTGAAATCGAGCGCGGCGATTCGCACGCCGCGGCGGCTCAGATGTTCGAGCATCTGATCGGCATCAGGGCTGGCCTCGACCTCTCTACGACCAGGCCGGAAGAAGGCGATCTCAAGGACATTCTCGATTTGAGATAGCGAACGTCAGGTTCACCGCATCGCCTCAAGCCGGCCGCAACGGAGATCGTATTGCTGCGGGAGCGGTTGAGGTTCGCGAACGAATTCACGGGGCACCTCGTGTGACTCCCGAAGCGTGCCAAGGGACTGCCGCGGCGCTGCGCTTCGCAAGTTCTCGACGTCGAATGCAACCACGTGCGACAGACAGTCCGGGAAGTCCCGAAACTGGTTCCGACGCGCGGGGCTTCCTGAGAATTCCGTCGGGACTTGATCGAACGAGCATTCGCCAGGATCAAGCATCGACTGTGCACGCGGCGGCCCGGTCTCGGGATGTGCTCTGACGGGCCGCCGGCAAAGTCCTCGACATCATCGAGCCGCGAGACTGCATGGATCGCCCCTGAAATGCAGCATATGTCTCCAACTGAACCGGCCACGCCGCAGATCGAAATTCGGATCCGCGATCACGCCGCCAGAGACGGAGTGACAAGCGCGGCAGCTGGAAGAAGCTGATCAGGCTTGCTGCACCCGGGCGGCGGCGGCCTTGTCAGCTTGGAATCACGATCTTGCCGGGGTTCATGATGTTGTCAGGATCGAGGGCAGCCTTGATGGCCGACATGATCTCCGTGGCGGTTCCCAATTCGCTTGACAGGGATGCAATCTTTCCTTGGCCGATGCCGTGCTCTCCGGTGATGGTGCCGTCCAGTTCGATTGCGAGATCTGCAAGCCATGCAATGAAATGTTCGCACTTCCCGCGCTCTTCGTCATTGTCCTTGTCGAAGAACACCGTGTTGTGGAAATTTCCGTCGCCCACATGCCCGAGAATCGGTGAGTAGAGTCCCAGTCTGCGGGCCTCTTCCTGCGACCGCTCCACGGCCTCTGCAAGATTCGAGATCGGCACGCAAACATCCGTCGCGATGGTGTCCTTGCCTGGCCGAGATGCAAGCAGCGCCCAGTAGCCGTCATGGCGCGCCTGCCAGAGACGGGTGCGTTCCTCGGGACTCGCGGTCCATTCAAAGCCCGTGCCGCCAAATTCGTCGGCGATCTCCCCGAAGGTCGTGGCTTGTGCAGCCACTTCCGCCTCCGAGCCGTGGAACTCAAGCAGCAGGAGCGGGTTCACCGGGAGATCAAGCTTGGAATAGGCGTTGATGGCGGTCACGCAATCTGCGTCCAGAAGCTCGATGCGCGCGACCGGCACGCCCATCTGGATGGTGGTGATGACCGCCTGGCAGGCGGAATCGACCGCGGGAAACGTGCAGCGCGCCGACGACATGGCCTCGGGGATTCCGTGCAGCTTCAAGGTAAGCTCGGTGATGATGCCGAGCGTGCCTTCCGACCCGATGAGGAGCCTGGTCAGGTCATAGCCTGCGCTCGACTTCTTCGCACGACGCCCGGTGCGAATGATCTCGCCGGACGGCAGCACCGCTTCCAGACTCAGCACGTTGTCCCGCATCGTCCCGTAGCGCACGGCGTTCGTTCCCGACGCACGGGTCGCCGCCATGCCGCCCAGGGACGCATCTGCGCCAGGGTCGATTGGAAAGAAGAGCCCGGTGTCCCGCAGCTCCTCGTTCAGGGCCTTGCGCGTGACCCCTGGCTGGATGACGGCATCGAGATCCTCCGCGTGAACCACGAGCCCCTTGGTCCTTTGGGTCACGTCGACGGAAATCCCGCCTGCGGGGGCGTTGACATGGCCTTCAAGCGACGTGCCGGTACCGTAGGCGATGACGGGCGCCTTGTGTGCGGCCGCCACGCCGACGACTTCGGCGACTTCTTCCGTGGACCTCGCGAAGACCACTGCGTCAGGCGGCTGGTTCCTGATCCAGGTGGTCGTATGGCCGTGCTGTTCCCGGATCGGGCGTCCGGTCTGGAGCCGCTCGCCAAAGCGCTGTTTCAGCACGCCGATTGCGGTTTCAATTCCTGAATTGTTGCGGGGCAGTGTGGTTGCCTGTGCCATGGCGGCAAATTGACGCCTGCCAGGTGCGAAGGCAAGCCGGATGATTGCCGTCCGGGACAGCGCATGCGGCGAGACGAACCGTGTCGCCGGAAGCCGGGGCAGTGCGGCATGCAGTCGACAGGTCTCTGGAGCCGGGCGTCCGCGGCATCTTTACGGACTGGATGCCCTGCACGGCATGGTGCAGACGGCGGGGCAGGCTGCCCGGTCACCAAAGTCCGACAGCGGCACTCTGAAGCGACATTGCACCGCCTTCGGAAATGTTCCTGCGGCAGTCTCAGCGCTCTTGAAGCCCCTGACGGCGGCCACTAAGACACTGACAGGCAGCAAGACAGGGAAACACGTCAATATGGGCGAGCGCGGCAAATGAAAGATCCGTTCGAGACATACATGAACCTGGTCCCAATGGTGGTCGAACAGACCAGCCGGGGAGAGCGCGCCTACGACATTTTCTCGCGCCTCCTGAAGGAGCGAATCGTTTTCGTGAACGGACCTGTCCATGACGGGCTGAGCCAGCTCGTCGTGGCACAGCTCCTGCACCTGGAGGCGGAGAATCCCGCAAAGGAGATCGCGCTGTACATCAACAGTCCCGGCGGAGTCGTGACTGCCGGTCTCTCGATCTACGACACGATGCAGTACATACGCCCCGGAATTGCGACGCTTGTCGTGGGGGAGGCGGCGTCAATGGGATCGCTTCTTCTCGCGGCGGGCGAGAAGGGCATGCGGATGGCGTTGCCCAATTCCTCGATCATGGTGCACCAGCCGTCCGGTGGTTACCAGGGGCAGGCGACGGACATCATGATCCACGCGCGCCAGACTGAACGGCTCAAGACTCAGCTCAACAAGATTTACGTCAAGCACACCGGGCAGTCTCTGAAGAAGGTCGAGGATGCCTTGGAACGGGACAATTTCATGACGCCTGAGGAAGCGAAGGACTGGGGTCTCATCGATGAGATCGCGGAACGGCGCGCCGATCCCGATTCCGGCAGGAAATGACGCCCCTGGCCGCGTCGAATTTTGCGTTGTGCACCTTTGCGCACTCACCTAGGGTCTGCCACATGTGGACGTGTCCTATCGAGCAACGCGGCACGCGGAAAAAGGGTTAGGTCATGGCAAAGAGCTCCGGCAGCGGCAAGAACACGCTTTATTGCTCCTTCTGCGGGAAAAGCCAGCACGAGGTCCGGAAGCTGATCGCGGGGCCGACAGTTTTCATCTGCGATGAGTGTGTCGAACTGTGCATGGACATCATACGCGAGGAGACGAAGTCGGCGGCGCTTCGGGCTTCCGACGGCGTGCCGACCCCCAAGGAGATCTGCGAGGTCCTCGACGACTACGTGATCGGACAGGATTACGCGAAGCGCGTGCTTTCGGTTGCGGTTCACAATCACTACAAGCGCCTGCACCACGCCGGAAAGTCAGACATCGAGCTCGCGAAGTCCAACATCCTGCTGATCGGCCCGACGGGCTGCGGCAAGACCCTTCTGG
>VYCX01000552.1 GCA_009843725.1 Boseongicola sp. SB0675_bin_26 | reverse complement strand
CCCTTCCGGATGCGGCCGGCCGTGTCGTAGTGCGATCCGTGGCAGGGGCAGAACCAGCCGCCGAACTCGCCCGCGTCGCCGATGGGCACGCAGCCAAGATGCGTGCATACGCCCATCTGGACCAGCCACTCGCCGTTTTCGTCCAGGGCCCGGTTGGCGTCGGTCGCCTCGGCGCCATCAATGACGTTCGCGTTCCTCGCCAAGGGATCCGGCAGGGCCGCGACGTCGACGTCCCTTGCGGCAGCGATCTCCTCCGCCGTCCTGCGACGGATGATGACCGGTCGGCCAAGCCATTTCACGGTGAGCTGCGTGCCCGGCTCGATTCCCGACACGTCAACCCGGATCGAGGACAGGGCCTGAACATCCGCCGAAGGATTCATCTGATCTGCAAGCGGCCAGACGGCGGCACCGGCAGCAACGACTCCGGCGCCTCCCGTCGCGTAATATAGGAAATCCCGGCGCGTGCCTTCGTGGCTCTCTTCTGCGTGCGACACAAGCGTCTCCTGTTCTCCGCGGGCGTTCCGCCCAAGTGGACAGACCGGAGTGCCTCCGGCCGATTTCGCAGGTTCTTAACGCCCGAATTCAGGGGCGTCCAGCGGACAAACGGGCGCACCTCGAAACACGCTCAAACGGATACAGGACAGCGCCACAGGCCCGCAATGCCCTTTTCCGCATCGTCTCCGGAAGACACAACGCGCAATTCTCCAGGACCTGGCCTCGCGCGGCCATCCGGTCGTCCGCTCCGACGGCGACTTCGGGCATCATGGTGCACTTTCGGCGAACGCAATTCGCGCCCCCGACCAGCCAACGCTCCCCAAAGACGGACCCATGCCAGACGGTTTCCGGACGGCCTCCTGAACGCAATTCACAACGTCGCCTGCTAGCTCCCTGCCGTCATGTCCAGTAACCTTGGCCTCGATGAGCGCTCCTTCAGGCTGTGGCGAGGACAGGCGAACCTCGGCAAACTGACCGGTCCGGCCCATGGTCGGGCTTTCGGTCAGCACTGTGCGGGTTTCTCCGATCTGGGCATCAAGATGCCGCTTTACCGCACACGCCCCGGCAGCCCGAAGGCGCGCGGCGCGAGCACGGACGGTCCGCCCGTCCACCTGCGGCATGCGCGCGGCAGGCGTGCCCGGGCGCGGACTGTACGGAAACACGTGCAGCCACGTGAGATCGCATTCGTCGACCAGCTTGAGCGAGTTCTCGAACATCCCCTCCGTCTCCGTCGGAAACCCTGCTATGATGTCCGCGCCAAATGCAATGTCGGGGCGAAGCGACCGGACGTCCTGGCAGAACCTGATCGCATCCTCTCGGAGATGACGTCGCTTCATGCGCTTGAGGATCATGTCGTCTCCGGACTGCAGGCTCAGATGAAGATGCGGCATGAACCGGGATTCGGTCGCAACCGCCTCCAGAAGTTCAGGGTCGGCCTCAATCGAGTCAATCGAGGACAGGCGAAGTCGCGGCAGCTCGGGGACGAGTTTCAGAATCCGACGGACGAGATTGCCCAGACGCGGCGCTCCGGGAAGGTGAGCTCCCCAGCTCGTGAGATCGACCCCGGTCAGCACCACCTCGTTGAAGCCCCGGTCGCAGAGCCGCTTGATCTGGTCAACCACGACGCCCGCGGGGACCGAGCGCGAATTGCCGCGCCCATAGGGTATGATGCAAAACGTGCAGCGGTGGTCGCATCCGTTCTGCACCTGCACGTACGCCCGATGCCGCCCGAAACCGTCAACGAGGTGACTTGCCGTCTCGGAAACGCCCATGATGTCATCCACGATGACACGTTCGCCGTCGTCGGCCGCCACGCGCGCCCACGCCGCCGCCAACATCTTTTCCGTGTTGCCGATGACTGCGGCCACGCCATCCAAGTCCGCAAAGAGCTGAGGGTCGATCTGCGCCGCGCAGCCGGTCACGACGACGCGCGCACCAGGATTTTCGCGGGCGAGACGCCGAATCTCCTTTCGGCTCTTCCGAACGGCTTCCGAAGTCACGGCGCACGTGTTGACTATGACCGCGTCATGGAGCCCTGCCGCATCCGCCATCTCGCGCATTGCCTCGGATTCGAAGGCGTTCAACCGACAGCCAAGCGTGGAGATGACAGGCCCGCTGCCCTTCATCACATCTCCTCCAGGCGAATCTGGCCGTCAAAGACATGGGCCGTAGGACCGGTCATCCAGACGCCGTCCTCGCGCCAGTCCACCCAGATCCGGCCCCCGTCCAGGTCCAGCGTGACCTTGCGGCCCGACAGCCCTCGACGAACGGCCGCCACGGCTACGGCGCAGGACGAAGATCCCGAGGCCAGCGTGACGCCCGTTCCCCGTTCCCACACCCGCATCCGAAGATGATCCCGTCCCAAGACGCCGGCGAACTGGACATTCGTTCTTTCCGGAAAGAGCGGGTGATGTTCGATCTCAGGCCCGCGCGACGCAAGATCGATCGCCTCGGCATCCTCCACAAAGAAGCTGCAATGCGGGTTTCCCATGGACGTCGCGACCGGATCTCCGTCAAGCGGCAGATGCAGGGTGTCCACGTTCTGCGCGAGGGGGATTTCCCGCCATTCTGTCTCGGGTGCGCCCATGTTGACCCGCGTCATGCCGTCGCCGGCATCCTCGCATGCCAGCATCCCACGCTCGGTGCGCAGCGTCACGGCGTTCTGGCCTGTCTCATTCATCAAGTGCCGTGCAATGCAACGGGTTGCATTTCCGCAAGCCGCGGAGATCGACCCGTCGGGATTGAAGAACGTCAACCTTCCCGCCGACGCTTGATCCGATTCGATCACCGCCAACTGGTCAAAGCCGACCCCCCGGCGCCGGTCGCCGGCGGCTCGCGCCAGCTCCGGGGTGATCCTGACCCCGCCTTGACGACGGTCGATCACGACGAAGTCGTTGCCAAGCCCATGCATCTTCATGAACGGAATGCCGATGATGTCGGTCGCAGCCATGCCCGCGCGTATACAGCGATGCCCGGCCTTGCGAAAGTCGCGTTGCCGCCTGTGCTGACCGGCTTCGCTGAAAGCCTTCAGGAGTGACGCACCCGAATTGCGCGGACCAGTTTTGCGCTTGACGGTTCAGGATGTGCGCATTAGGTCGGATCACCTAGTGGGCCGTTAGCTCAGTTGGTAGAGCAACTGACTTTTAATCAGTAGGTCGTAGGTTCGAATCCTACACGGCTCACCAAATTAATTAAATTAAAACAGTATATTGCCGATCAATTTCATTCTAGATGCCTTTCATCATACACCCGACTGGCATACTATTGACAAACAATCCAGGTCAGCTTGCTGCCGTCAACTGGCAGTTTCCGTCCATTGACGCTTCAGCGGAATCCGTATCGCCCATCAGCAAGTCCATGACTTGGCAACATGCAATTTGACGACACCGAGGCCGATCTGCGTTCAAGCTTCCTCCGTCCACCGTTTTGCGTCCGTGCGTGGTTGGCGGTGTTGCGGCACGGGATCGGTAGCAGCGGCCCTTTCGGAGTCGATAATTCCATCACTTCGTACGGCCGACTTTGCCGATAGCCGCATCGCCGCCCCACCAGACCGAAATCGCGGTGGACAGCGCGACAAGCAGGAAGCACGCCTGATTCGCGCACCGCGCCGCAGACTTCTGAATGAGCATCCTTGAACCGGCGTTCCAGAAACGCAGCGGGGCATGGTTCAGCGTGACGGAGAACACCAGAAGCTTCGTATCCTCGGAAAGATGATGCCAACGCATGAAATACCAATATGCATGGCACGCGAGGATCATGATGCAAGATGCAAGCGGTGAGGACACCCATCGTCCCGTTGGCTTTCACGCCGAACACCACCAGATTCTCCGGTCCCGCGTCGGCCAGGCAGGCCGCAACGACCATTCCTGCCAAGGCCAGACTGTTCCTGCGCGCGAACCGTGCGCCCTCGCATTCCTGAATTCGGTCGTCGGGGTGCCCAGGCCAATGCCCGGATCGTATCTTCTCGTTCCCGCGCGCACCATGCGGCAGTCCCGAAGTGCATGTCCGGCCCGCCGGGACGCTCGATCCGCCAGTTCCCGTGCCGCAGCCCGTCGGCCTGCGCCCCGCCGGCATGCGGCGGCGCGTCGTCCGCGGCCCGCAATCCGATCCCCGCATTGCCGTCGACGCTCCCGACGGCCTCCTGCCCGTACATGTTTCCGTCTCCAGCTCGCTGCCGCGATTCGCGCCGCCGGCTCACCAGCGCGACGTGAACCGGATCCCGATGCCGTGATCGGGCTCGTCGCCGTCGACCTCGCGCCGGGTCGTCTCGACGGAAAACCGTAGCGGCGCGTCGCCGGACGGGCGGAGCCGCCAACCGACCCGGACACCCGTCTCCGCCCCGGTTGCGGACAGCCCGGCATAAGGCGTGCCGGTGAAACGATCGCCCCGGACCGGCAGCCCGTAGGCCAGCTCGCCGTCCAGACGTGCCGTCTCTGCGGACACGCCGTCCTGCAGAAGCCCGGTCGCGTTCCGCACCGACCACACAGCGCCCGCGCCGCCCGGACCGTCGCCGAGGGTTTGGGCCAGCGAAAGCGAGATGCCCCGACCCCGGGAATCCGGCGCCAGTCGCAGCGCGCCTGAGACGCCCCATTCGCGACGGTCGCTCCCGGCGTGCGCAAGAAGCGCGTGCGCGTTCAGGTCCATGCTCAACCTCGAGGACGGATCGGACCATTTCAGCCCGCCACCGAGCGACACGCCCGCACCGGTCCCTGCGTCGCCGCCGTCGCGGAGCAGTCCGATCTCGAAGGACGGTGTCAGCGTCCCGTCATCCAAGGCGATGGCGCGGCTCCCTTCCAGCAAGAGCCTCACGCGGCTCGCGCCGGCTTCCGCCGCCGCGAGGCTGCCGAGGCCCTCAACCTCCCGGATCGCGGCCGAAGTCGTGCGCACCAGGAGCGCGTCGCCCTTCAGCGCCAGTGACAGGCCGTCCGCCGCCTCCGGCGTCAGCAGCTCGCCACGCACCCCCGCGGCACCAAACGTCATCGCGAAGTCGGTCTCCCACGACGTGTCGTCGACCGTTGCGCCAATCCTGTCATCTTTCGTCGCCGAGCGCCCCTGCGTGAGCGCAAGCCCGCCGCGGCCGCGACCGGCCAGCGCCCAGGCCGACAGGCGCTCCGACAGCCGCAGCCCGAAGTACGGGCTGACCGTCGTCACCGTGCCGTCGACGCCGTATTGCAATGCCGGTCCGCGCGGGCTCCAAACCGTCACGCCGACGCTGTGGCTGAGCGCCACGCCGGCAAGCCAACCGCCATGCTCCCGGTCGACGCCAAACACGCCGGTGACGACGTCGCTGTCCGCGAACTGTCCGCCCTCGCGGCCTTCCAGCCGTTCCAGCGCCGCCCGGCCCCACGCCGTCCAGCGCGGGCCGGTTCCGGCCCTGGATCCGCCTCCACGGTCCGCTAGGGACCTCTGGCTGGAGCCCGAGCTCCGCCCGGAACGCGGTTCAACTGCCTCTGACGTCCCGCTCCCGTTCACGAGCGACAGGACGCCGATGCGCCGACCGCCAAGCGCCAAATGCGGATCGGCCCCGGCGAACTGCGCGAAGCGCGCGGTCACCGCGTCCACGGTCTGGCCTGCCGCCGTCCTCCCGAACCTCGCCAGCCACCGGATCGGCGGTTCCGCGCGGGTTTCCGGCACGCCGGCAGCCTCGACCACGGTCAGCGTGAAGGACGTGGTGTCGGTGAGTGGCGGACTGCCGTCGTCGGCAGCCGTGATCCAGATCACCAGTGATGCCGGGGCGTCGCCCTCGCGCGGCGTGCCCGAGAACGTCCTGGTCGCGGCGTCGAATCCCAGCCAGCCCGGCAGCGCGCTGCCGTCCGACAATGCCGCCGAATAGGTGACGGGCCCGCCTTCGGGATCGGTCGCCTCCGGCACGGCATGGCATGGCTGAACGCGACGTCCACCGTCGCCGTCCGGTCCGTCGCCTCGACCCGAAACGTCGGCGCACCGTTGCTGGCGGCGGCGGTGCTTTGGGCTTGATCATCGCCGTCGCCGCCTACGCGTCCCTCGTTCCTGCTCTCGGCCACCTCGTCCGCGCTTCCGGCCGGCTCGTCTCCGTTCCCGCCGGTTCTGCTGCAGGCAGGCGGCCAAACCGGCCTGCCGTCTTCCCAGCGCTCGGGAGGGTGCATGTTGCCGTCGCCATCAAGACAGAACGGGCCCGCATTGGCAGGTCCGAGCATGCCCAGCGGCAGGAGGAGCATCACTGCAAGCGCAGCGATGCCGGAAAGCCGGAGAGGCTGCAGGGCGCACGGCGTCGACGTGCGGGCAAGGTTCATTCGCGATTCGGAGCCTCGGATTGCGGGAACGGTTCCGAGAGGGACGCCGCACGCAGCGGCGGGAGATCGAGGCCCCGTCGCGGTCTGGCTGCCCTTCGATGCCGGAAGCCCTCTGGGCGTGAAACGGAACCGGCCCGCCGGGCGGACCGTACGGCGGTGCGCAAAACAAGCCTTGTCATCAAGGTTCCTTGCGTCCCGCTCAACGATCGTTCGGGCGGCGGTGTCGCGGCCGCCCGCGAACCTAGCAAATGCCATTCTGAAATCCCTTTCCGACATGCAATCCTGGTGCGCCAGACCCAAGACCAGCAGTCCGCGCAGCCGATTCGAGAATGGGCAGGACCGTGCATATATCATTCCGAATAACAAGACTGTCTTGCCAGATCGAAGGTTCATGCGATATTTCTGTCTAAAATATAAATTTCTCATGATTTAAACGTGTCCATTATCTCATTTTCATGGCCATTTTATATTCACAGAGTGCCAGCAGCTGCCGCGCGAACCTCCACGGGCGGGCAGCATCCGGTCCGTCTCCGCCATCGCTTCCCGCGTCCATGCGGCGCCCGGTTCGGCGCAGGCCGACCCGCCTACCAGCTGGTGCTCAGGCGCAGGCCGACGCCGTTTGCGGGTCCGCCGCCGTCCGTCTCGCG
>VYCX01000243.1 GCA_009843725.1 Boseongicola sp. SB0675_bin_26 | reverse complement strand
ACCCGCGCGGATTTCCGCCTGCGCACACGCTATGTCGACGAGAAGACCGATTCGCTCGACGAGGCGCTGGAGATGATCGAACGCTGGACGGGCGCAGGCGAAGCAAAGTCCGTCGCGCTGATAGGCAACGCGGCGGACGTGGTCCCGGAATTGGCCAATCGCGGGGTTCGACCCGACATCGTGACCGACCAGACCTCCGCCCACGATCCGATCCACGGCTACCTGCCGCAGGGGTGGAGCGTGGCGGACTGGCGTGAAAGGCAGGAAAGCGACCCGAAAGCGGTGGAGAGGGCCGCCCGTGCCTCGATGAAGGTGCATGTCGCCGCGATGGTGGACTTCTGGAACCGGGGCGTGCCGACACTGGACTACGGCAACAACATCCGGCAAGTGGCCCGGGAAGAGGGCCTCGAAAACGCCTTTGCCTTCCCCGGATTCGTGCCTGCCTACATTCGCCCGCTCTTCTGCCGGGGCGTCGGCCCGTTTCGCTGGTGCGCGCTGTCAGGCGATCCGGAGGACATCTACAGGACCGATGCCAAGGTGAAGGAGCTGATAGAGGACCCGCACCTGCACAACTGGCTCGACATGGCCCGGGAGCGCATTTCCTTCCAGGGGCTGCCGGCACGGATCTGCTGGGTGGGCCTGGGCCAGCGGCACAAGCTCGGACTTGCCTTCAACGAAATGGTAAGGTCCGGCGAACTGTCGGCCGCGATCGTCATCGGACGTGATCACCTGGACAGCGGTTCGGTTGCGTCTCCAAACCGCGAAACCGAAGCAATGAAGGATGGGTCGGACGCCGTGTCCGACTGGCCCTTGCTGAACGCGATGCTGAACGTCGCAAGCGGCGCCACCTGGGTGTCGCTGCATCACGGCGGCGGAGTCGGCATGGGCTTCAGCCAGCATGCCGGCATGGTCATTTGCTGTGACGGCACGGAAGATGCCGACCGCCGCATTTCAAATGTCCTTTGGAACGATCCCGCTACAGGTGTAATGCGGCACGCCGATGCGGGCTACGACCTGGCCCTGGAATGCGCGCGCGAGCACGGATTGAACTTGCCCGGCATACTGGGAGCGTAGTCCGATGCCGTTGCAAGGCGCCCAGGCGAGTCCGCAGCGTCATGTCAGTTCGACCTGTCTCGGACGGCGGCGGGATGGAGCAGGGCCGGGCCGTTTCCGGCCGATGACCGAGAGCGGGTGCCAGCGGACTCGATTCGATCGCTTTCGGACGGACCCTAGCTTCGCGACCCCGAGAGATCCGAAGGCAGGCTGACCTCTTCCTGCATCCAGTTCAGGAACGCCCTGGTCGCCGGCGTTTGCGCGTGGGCGGATGGAGACAGCAGGAAATAGCTTTCCGTCATCGGAGCGCTGTGCCCGTACGGGCGGATCAGGTCACCTTTCTCCAGCAGATCGAAAGCCAGCGTGTCATGCGCCATGGAAATCCCTGCGCCGTTCAGGGCGGCAGTGATGGCGATCACGTATGTGGACGTCAGGTTGATCTCGCCGGTTCGGGAGAACGGCTTGCCCTTCGTCTTGAACCAGCTGGCCCAGGTTCCGGTTGTACCGGCACAGTCGAACAGCGTGGCAGTCTCAAATTCCGATGCCGCGTCGCGATAGCAGGGCGCGCAGACCGGAAAGAAGCTCTCCCGGGAAAGGCGGACCGCCGCATCCGACATGTCCTCGAGCCGGCCGAACCGGATTTCGGCCGCTGCGTTGGCCGCGTGTCGCTCGGGATCCCAGATCGGCGTGACAATGTTCAGTACCAGCCAGGGACATCTTTCGTAGAGACGTTGCAGGCGCGAAGCGAGCCAGAAGACCGAGAACGCCATGTTGCATTGCAGGATCAAGTTTCGCCCGCGGTCGGTGCCGGTGAAGGCCTGGGTGCTGCTGGAGATCAGGTCGAAGGCTTCGCGAAGGCTCGGCAGGTAGTTCGCGCCGTCTTCGGTCAGTTCGAGTGCGCGGGCCTTGCGAACGAACAGGTCGCGCGCGAGGAACGCTTCCAGGCTTCGCACATGCTGGCTCACCGCCGATTGGGTCAGGTTCAGCTCCGACGCCGCGCGCGTGAAGCTGAGATGACGCGCCGTCGCCTCGAAGGCGCGCAGCCAGGTAAGCGGGGGCAAGCTGGACTTGGACATGGAATGCCATAACCTTTGCATTAGTTTTTCTAATGCACTAGCCGAAAATTAATCGTTTGTCAGCCTTTGCCGCGCCTGCGAAAATTGCGTCCCGAAGCGTGAGGTGCGCGATGCGACTGGTTCCCGAAACCTCGACCCTGACCCATCGGACGGAACGCGCGGACTTGGCGGCCGCGTTCCAATGGACGGCCCGGCTGAACATGCATGAGGCCGTGGCCAACCATTTCAGCTTGGCCGTCGACCAAAGCGGCATGCGGTTCCTTGTGAACCCCAACCAGCGACATTTCAGCCGGATGCGGGCTTCGGATCTCTTGCTGCTTGACGCCAACGAACCTGGCACCATGAACCAGCCCGATGCGCCGGACCCGACCGCCTGGGGTCTGCATGCCTCGATCCATCGCCTGCGCCCGCATGCGCGCTGCGTGATGCATGCGCATCCGATCCATGCCACCGTTCTGGCGAGCCTCGCTGACAGCACCTTGCCTCCGATCGACCAGAACACGGCGATGTTCCATGACCGCCATGTGGTGGACGACGGCTTTTGCGGTCTTGCGTTCGAGGGGGAAGGCATCCGTTGTGCCGGGCTGCTGAGCGATCCGAAGGTCAAGACCATGATAATGGGCAATCACGGCGTTCTCGTGATCGGCGAAACCGTCGCGGACACGTTCAACCGGCTCTACTACTTCGAACGCGCCGCCGAGACCTATGTCCGTGCGCTTCAGACCGGAAGGCCGTTGCGGGTGCTTTCCGACGAGATCGCGGAGAGGACGGCGCAAGAAATCGAGAGCTACCCGGGTCAGGCCGAGAGGCACCTGTCCGAGATCCGGGCGATCCTCGATCAAGAGAACTCCGATTACGCGAGCTGAGACATGCCCGGTTTCGTGCCCACCAACGCCGCCTCTTCAGGCGTGAAGCTTGACAGGAAATCGCTCAAGCAGATCGCCGCCCGGTCCGACCGGCCCGGGATCCTCTACCTGACCAGGTGGATTGCATTGCTTGCCGTGACGGCGGCACTGGTCTGGTCAGCCCTTGGCACGGCATGGGTCTGGCCTGCCATGCTGCTCCACGGGATACTCCTGACCGTGCCCAGTTACGCGATGAGCCACGAATGCGCACATGGCACGGCCTTTCGCACCCGCCAGTTGAACGAGGCGGTGCTGTGGGCCACCTCGCTTCTCTACATGGAAGAGCCGCTGCACCGCCGTTACACCCACACAAACCACCACACCCATACGTGGCATGTGGGCAAGGACAGCCAGATGCCGTTTGACACGCCCATCGGGCTCGGAGGCTGGATCAGGGAAGTCACCGGTTTCGGCCTCCTGCGGTTTCACATGCAGGTCTTCTGGCACCTGGCCACAAGGAACTACACCGGGACGATGAGGATGGTCACGCCAGAGGGCGAATTCCCGAGGATGACCCGCAATGCCCGGATCATGCTTGCCATCTACACGCTGATTGGCATTGCCCCCCTTGCCGGAATCTGGTGGCCGGTCTGGTTCCTTGTGATCCCGCGCATGCTCGGCGCGCCGGTGATGCTCCTGTTCACCCTCGTCCAGCACGTCGAGTTGCAGGAAGACTCGCCGTCGATCCTTGAGAGCACGCGGTCCTTCCGTGGACACTGGCTGGCGAGCTTTCTGTACATGAACATGAACAACCACGTGGAACATCACCTCTATCCCCAGGTGCCCTTTCACGCCTTGCCCGAACTGGCCCGGGCGATCGAGGATCAGGTGCCCGCGCCCGATCCCGGCTTCTGTCGCACCAATCTGGAAGTCCTTGTCGTGGCGATGCGCCGTTCGCTGGGCCTGTCGACAAAGGCGCCCAGCATCCGCCAGGCGCCCCACATGATTGCCGAGGGCGGGTCGCTTGAACGCGTAGCCGAAAGGACAATGTGAAATGAAGCGAATCTACGATTTCAGCCGCAGTCCGGCCAAGCGCAACCATACCATACAGGACTTGCAGGCGCTCAAGGGTTCGGGACGCAAGCTCTCGATGGCGAATCCGGCAGACATTGACCAGGTCCGCGCCTGTGTCGAAGCGGGCATCGATCTGTTCGTCACCGGCTCCGACCTGCTTGACGACGTCCGCCAGATCGCGCCGCATCACTTTACCGGCGTGGGATCGACCTGGGCGCAGTTCGGCTCGAACGAGGAGATCCTTGCCGACGCCTTCGAGGCGATGCGCCGGGGTGCGGACATGTACTACACGCTCCGTTCCCTGGACGCGATGGAAATGATGGCCCGGGAAGGCATCCCGGTGCAAAGCCACATCGGCCTGATCCCCACCTTCAGTCACTATTGCGGAGGATTGCGCGGCTGGGGCCGCAAGGCGGACGAGGCGATGAGAATCTTCGAGACGCTCAAGCGGATGGAGGATGCGGGCGTCTTCGCGGTCGAGGCCGAGTGCATCGCGGAAGAGGTGCTGGAAGCCGTGAACCACATGACGTCCATAGTCACGTTTTCGCTGGGATCCGGCATGGCGGGGGACGTGATCTTCTCGTTCGTGGCCGATGTCTGCGGCGAGGCCAGCGAAGAGGACGAGCCGCCAAGGCATGCCCATGCCTTCGGAGACGTCGGCCGCCTGCACAGGCAGATCCATGAAGAGCGCGTGGCGGCGCTCGGCAAGTTCCACGAAGAGGTGCGGGCACTGAGCTTCCCCTATCCGGAAACCGGCATCGGCATGCATCCGGGCGAGAAGGAAAGGTTCCTCGAAGCGCTCGACAAGTGGACGCCGGCACATCGATGAACGACGCGACCGACTACACGCAAGCCTTCGCGGCCAAGCCGCAGCCGCTGTCGCTCGAGCAGGCTGCCTGGATCACGCCGCCCATGCAGGCGGTCGACACCGAGGGCGTGATCGATGTGCCCCGGATGCGCCGCTACAGGCAGAACCGGCTGCGGGAACAGATCGTCGCCCACGGATTCGACGCGATCATCCTGATCGAGCCGCTCTCGATCCGCTACGCCACCGGGGTCCGCAACTGCACGCTCTTCCAGATGCACATCCAGGCGGGGTACCTGTTCATCCCCGCCGACGGACCGGTGGTGCATTTCGACAACGTGCCCGGTCGCGAAACCGGCAGACAGCTGGAAACGATCGACGAGATCCGTGACGACATCCTGCCGCTTTCGTACATGTTCGCGGGGCACCGGCACCAGGAATGGGCCGCCCGCTGGGCCAGCCAGATGGACGACGTGATCAGCGCGCATTGCGGGACCGGAAAGAAGCGCATTGCCGTTGAACGCGCCGGCTTCCACGCCGAGCAGGCCTTGCTGGCGAAGGGACACGACGTGACCGATGCCGCGCCAGTGCTGGCGATGGCCCGAAAGATCAAGTGCCCCGAAGAGATCCTGGCCATGAACCTCGCCATTGCCGTGGCCGAGGACGGCATGGCCCGGATGCGCGACGAGCTGCGCAGCGGCGTGACCGAACAGGAGCTCTGGGCCCACATGTGGGCGGCGGTGATCGCGGGCGGGGGCGAATGGCTCGACTATCGGCTGCTGGCCTCCGGCGAGCGCACCAACCCCTGGCAGCAGGAGGCGTCGAGCCGCATGATACGCGCGGGCGACCTGGTGGTCTTCGACTGCGGAACCGTCGGGCCGTTCAGCTACGGCGCAGACATCAGCCGGGCGTATCGCTGCGGTCCGGGGCGCCCGACGGACTACCAGAGGAAGCTCTATTCGATCGCCCATGCCGAGGTGACGGAAAACACGCAGCTCGTGCGGGCGGGCGCCGCGTTCTCCGACATCGCGCGCGCGCGCTTCGTTCCCCCCGCAGGCTTTGGCGACCAGCCCTATCCCTGCATGATGCACGGTCTCGGAATGGCCGACGAATGGCCGGTGATACTCCATTCGCCCGACCATCCCGAATTCTTTGACGGCGAGCTGGAAGCCGGCATGGTGATCTGTGTCGAAAGCTACGTCGGCGAGATCGGCGGCGTCGAGGGCGTGAAGCTTGAGGATCAGGTGCTTGTCACCGAACGCGGCCCGATCACGCTCAGCCGCTATCCCTTCGAGGACAGTTTGCTTGCCCGCGAATGCTGAAGAGGAATTCACGATGACCGACTGGGTTGACGCCTGCGCCACAACGGATGTCGACGAGGAAGACCTGATCGCGTGGCGGCACGGGGGCCGTTCCTACGCGATCTACCGAACCGCGAAGGGGTTCTTCGCCACGGACCTCATGTGCACGCACGAGCGGCAGAGCCTCGAGGACGGGCTGGTCATCGACGGCGTGATCGAATGCCCCTTGCATGGCGGGCGGTTCGACATTTGCACCGGCAAGGCGTTGTCCGCCCCGGCAAGCGTCGATCTGAAGACCTACCCGGTCAAGGTCGAGGAGGGACGGGTGCTCGTGGCGGCGGGCGACTGACCGGAGACCTTTGACGAGAGAGAACCTCGCCCGTTCGGCCAGGCGACGATCTTGCCACGGCAGGTCAATGCCCATGGCCGAATCCGCAAGCCCGGGGGCTGCGGGAGGGTGTAGCCCAAGTTACTTGTCATGCTGCGACGGCCTGATTCACCCGCCAGTCGAGGAAGTCGGGCACCCTGAGGTTCATGGCGCAGCTCTTGAGCGCGAGCATCGCGTTGGCGCCCCTCTCGGACCAACGGGTGCCCGAGCGCTTGAACCGCAGCCCGAACTGCCGACAGCCGCCCTCCACAACACCGCTTCCGAGCTGCATGCCCGGTCGCGGCACCTGTCGTATCTCATCCTTTCAATGTTGTTTCGGAAACAGCTGCAGCAGTCCTCCACGGCCTTGTGCCGGCCGCTGAAGGGATCGAGTTCCCGGACCTCCGTCGCGCCCCGCCCCGCCCCCATGTACGCCCGGACCCCCTCGAAACGCCGG
>VYCX01000509.1:4405-6999 GCA_009843725.1 Boseongicola sp. SB0675_bin_26 | reverse complement strand
GTCCAGCGCCTCCTCGCTCACCCCCTCGACCTTGGGTTTCTTGCGACGGCCCGCCAGCCATTCGGCGATCTTCTCGTATTCCGGGTCGTAGACGGGCGTGTAGAGAATGCGGTGAATCGTCGTTGCCGGCACGTCATGCGACCGCAGCACGCTCGCCGCCTTGTTCGTCGGCGCGAGAATGGCCAGCGTGCGTGCCTTCCTTGCCCGCCGCCCCTCGTAGTCGCCGCCGACCGGCTCCACTCCGGCTTCGGACAGGGTCTCGGCAAGACGCGCCAGCAGCATCGTCTTGCCTGATCCGGCCTTGCCGATCACGGCCACCACGTTCCGCTTCCCCCGTCGGCGCCGCTTCGCGACCAGTTTCGTCATGTCGATGCCGGCGGACAGCATCACCTCGGCAACGCGATCAAAGGCCTCGGCCTGATCCTCCGAAAACTCTGCAACGGAAAGCGACATGGGATGCGTGACTACCTCGGAAGCCACGGGTTCGCCAGAGCAGGCTTCGCGGTCCGCGACACCGGCCGCCAGAGGCCGGACAGCGGGACGCCTCGGGGCGATCCAGTCGTCGTGGCCTGCACAGACCGGGCCAGCGGTCCACCACGAGGCGGGAAGGTCCGTCGGGAGCGCGCGCCGTCCCGACCGGACCTCGGCGCGCCCGTTCCCTTGATGGTCCATCGCAATTGTGTCAGCAAGGTGTCACGTGTGGTCCGGCACCGGGCATGACGGCGACGTCCCGAACCCATTCCGGCCACGGGTCAGGGACTGTCCGGCGAGTGGAATGCCAGGACGGGCGGGAGAATTGAGGAGCGCTGAATGAAGCTGTTGCACTGGCTGTTGCTTCCGTTTCAGACGTTCAACGTGTTCGTGCTGCAACTCGGTCGCGCCGTCGCGATCGTCGCGATCACGCTGATGGTCGTCGCCATCCTGATCCAGGTCTTCTTCCGCTACGTCCTGAACAACCCCCTGCCCTGGCCCGACGAGGCCGCGCGCTTCGCCATGCTCTGGATGACCGGCCTGATCGCGCCCCTGGCCTACCGCCGGGGGGGATTCGTCGCCATCGACATGCTCGTCCGCGCCCTTCCCGAGCGTGTTGCCGCCCTTCTCTCCCTCATTCTCCTGACCATCGCCGGCATCGTTCTCGGCTGGGGCATCGACATCGGCATGAGCGAGGTCACGGGCTTCATGTCACGCGCGAAGACAGCTTCGCTCTACTACGTCAACCTGGATCTCGAATGGGTGAAGGTGCCGCGCCAGTGGATGATGATGTCGTTCTTCGTCGGCGTCGTCCTGCTGTTCCTGGTGAATGTCGAGCTGTTCCTGCGTTCGCTCATCACGGTCCTGGGCGGCGGGGACGACCTGGCCGAGATCGGGACGCCCGAAGACGAGATCATGGCTGAATAGGGCACGACATGCTGATCTGGTTCCTCCCCGCCTTCCTGCTGTTCCTGGCGATCGGGCTTCCGGTCTTCTTCGGGCTGATCGCCGCGCCCGGGATCCTGCTTTGGCTCGCAGGGCAGGAAAAGGACATCACGCTGCTCTACCGCAACGTCTACAACGGCATGGACAGCTTTCCGCTCATGGCGATTCCGTTCTTCATGCTGGCCGGGGAGCTCATGAACAGGGGCGGCATCACCATCAGGATCGTCGAGTTTTCGCAGGCCCTCATCGGGCATCTCCGGGGCGGGCTCGCGCAGGTCAACATCCTGTCCTCCATCATGTTCGCGGGCCTGTCGGGCTCGGCCGTGGCGGACACGTCGGCGCTCGGCTCCATGCTGATTCCGGCGATGGAGAAGGAAGGCTACACGCGCCGCTTCGCCGCCGCGATCACCGCTGCCTCGTCGGTCATAGGCCCGATAATCCCGCCCTCGGGCATCATGATCATCTACGCCTACGTCATGGGTGAATCCGTGGCCGCCCTCTTCCTTGCGGGCATCGTGCCCGGCATTCTCGTCGGCGTCGGGCTGATGTTCATGGTCCGCGCGGTCGCCGACCGCTACGAACTGCCGCCTGCAAGACGCGTCGTGACGACCGGCGTCGAGCTCGGACGGACGGAATACTGGTTCTCCTTCGTCATCGTCCGCCTCAACATCGGCTGGCTCCTGGCCCAGCTCGTGCCTCTCGGCGATGCGCCCTCCGCCCTTGCCGAATGGCTGGCGTTCGGCGCCGGCTTCCTGGTCGCGCACGGATTCATGCTCGGGCTGCGCCGCGCCGTGTCCAAGGACTTCCGAATGGTCTGCAAACGCGCGGTGGTGCCGATGCAGACGCCGATCCTGATCCTGGGCGGCATTCTCGCGGGCGTCTTCACGCCGACCGAGGCCGCCGCCGTCGCGGTCGCCTACGCGGTGATCGTCGCGTTCCTGATCCTGCGCACGATGACGGTCCGGGACCTGCCGGACGTGCTGGCGCGGGCCGCCACGACCAGCGCCGTCGTCCTGCTCCTCGTCGGCGCCGCGCTGGCGTTCAAGACCGTGGTCTCCCTGAGCTACGCGCCGCAGATCCTCGCCGACTTCATCCTCAGCCTTTCCGAGAATCCGCTGATCCTCCTGTTCCTGATCAACCTGCTTCTCTTCGTCGTGGGCATGTTTCTGGATGCGGGC